>DASVZI010000158.1:0-5898 GCA_036391735.1 Rhodocyclaceae bacterium | reverse complement strand
GCGGGCGGCGGCGGCGGCATCGCCGCCTTGGGCGGCGGCGGCGGCGCCTGCTTGAGCGGCGGCGCCGGCCAGGTGACGGCGCCTTCCTTGATGACCGTCAGGCCGCGGATGGCATCGTCTTCCATGTTGACGTTGATGTTGCCGTCCTTGGTCTTGCACAATTCCTCGGTCAGGCGCAGCAAGTTGTTCGAGTAGAGCGTCGAGGACTGCTTGGCCAGCCGGCTGACGAGATCGGTGTAGCCGATGATGGTCACGCCATGCTTGACGACCGCCTGGTCGCGCTCGGTGAGTTCGCAGTTGCCGCCCTGCTCGGCCGCCATGTCGACGATGACGCTGCCGGGCTTCATGGTCTTCACCATGTCGGCCGTGATCAGGCGCGGCGCGGGTTTGCCGGGAATCAGCGCGGTGGTGATGATGATGTCGACTTCCTTGGCCTGCTGCGCGTACATCTCGCGCTGCGCCGCCTGGAAACCTTCGGACATCACCTTGGCGTAGCCGCCGCCGCCCGAGCCTTCTTCCTCGTAGTTGACCTTGACGAACTCGCCGCCCAGCGACACGACCTGGTCGGCCACTTCGGCGCGGGTGTCGTTGGCGCGCACGATGGCGCCCAATCCGGCCGCCGTGCCGATCGCGGCGAGACCCGCGACGCCGGCACCGGCGATGAACACCTTGGCCGGCGGCACCTTGCCCGCGGCGGTGATCTGGCCGTTGAAGAAGCGGCCGAAGGCGTTCGCGGCCTCGATGACGGCGCGGTAGCCGGCGACGCCGGCCTGCGAGGTCAGCGCGTCCATCTTCTGCGCGCGGGAAAGCGTGCGCGGCAGCGCGTCGATGGCCAGCACCGTGGCCTTCTTGGCCGCCAGCTGCTGCATGAGTTCGGGATTCTGTGCCGGCCAGATGAAGGAGATCAGCGTGAGGCCTTCGCGCATCAGGCCGACTTCCCCGGCAGAGGGGCCGCGCACCTTGAAGACGATGTCGGCTTTCGACCAGATCTCGGCCGCGGTCGCGAAGATCTGCGCGCCGGCGGCGCGGTAGGCGTCGTCGCCGCAATTGGCGGCATCGCCGGCGCCGGATTCGACGGCCACCGAAAAACCGAGCTTGATGAGCTTCTCGACGACTTCAGGGACGGTGGCGACTCGCTTTTCGCCTGGAAGGGTTTCCTTGGGTACTCCGATCAGCAGAGACATCGATCCTCCCGATGGTGGGGTTGCTGTTCCGTTGTTATGACTGGCCCCGGGCGGGGCCGGGAAATCATACAGAAGTTTAAGAACGCGGCAAGGATAACCCTGCGTGGATAAGGATTATCATTTGACGCTAATCAAGCCCAAATAAAACGTCCCCCCATGTCCCGGTTCGAGGTCCTCACGAGCCTCAAAGCCCGCATCGCGATCTTCGCGACGATCCTGTTCGTCACCGCGATCTGGGGCATGGCCTTTCGCGCAGCCGACGAACTGCGCGACGACGAGCGCCGCCAGTTCTCGGCGCAGCAACTCGCCGCCGCCGGTTTCATCGCCGACAGCATCGGCGCCGCCGTGCGCCTGCGCGTCACCGCCATGCGCGCCGTCGCTGCGGGCGTTCAGCCGGACTGGCTGACGGAACCGTCCAAGCTCGATCGCTACCTCGCCGAGCGGCAGAGCATCTACCGGCTGTTCGACAAGGGCCTCTGCGTCATCGGGCGCAATGGCCGCTGCATCGCCGACTTCCCCCAGATCGCCGGCCGCAGCGGCGCCAACTACGCGGCCGAGGACTACTTCCAGGCCGTCATCGCGACGGGGCAGGCGGCAGTGGGGCGGCCGCGCCTCGACCCGCTATGGCGGCAGGCGGCCGTCGTCGTCGCCGCGCCGATCACCAACGAGAAGGGCGAGACCGTCGGGGTGCTGGCCGGCACCATGCTGATCGCCGGCAACGACATGTTCCAGGTCGTCACCCATCCGCGCGTGGCGGCGGCCGGCACCATCCAGGTGGTTTCGCCCAAGGACGGCGCCGTGGTCATCGACACCGACAGCACGCACATCCTCGACCCGCTGCCGCCCGACGACAACATGATCTACCGCCGCGCGCTGAGCGGCACCAACGAAGCCTCCGACATCGTCTCCGACTCCCGCGGCGTCGAACAGCTGATTTCCGCCGCCAGCGTCGGAGAAGCCGGCTGGATCGTCGTCAATAGCATGCCGACGGCCGAGGCCTTCGCGCCGATCGCCGCGATGGCGCACGGCATCTACATCGACGCCGCGCTGATCTCGCTGCTGGTCGCCGGGCTCATCTGGCTGTTCGTCCGCTCGGAACTGGCCGCGCTGGCCCGCAGCGCGAAAGCCCTCAACGACATGACCACGGGCGCCAAGCCCTTCCATCCGCTGCCGGTGGAAGGCAGCGCGGAAATCGCGCAGATGGTCGAGAGCTTCAACAACCTGCAGGAGCAGATGGTGCGCCAGCAGGTCGCGCTGAAAGCGAGCGAGGCGCGCTTCCGCCAGATGTTCGAGGGCAGCTCGTGGATCACCTACCTGCTGGATCCGGAGACCCGCCAGATCGTCGACGCCAACCGCGCGGCGGCCGAGTTCTGGGGCTACAGCGTCGAGGAACTGCAGGGCATGGACATGTGCCGCATCAACACCTCGTCGCCCAACGAGCTGGCCGCCTGCTACCGCATCGCCCTCGCCGACGAACCGGTCAATCGCGCCTGGCAGCACCGCCTCAAGAGCGGCGAACTCCGCGACGTCGAAACCTTCATCTGTCCCCTGCAGCACGGCAACCGCACCCTGCTCTACGTCGTCGCCTTCGACATCACCGAGCGCAAGCGCCGAGAGGAGCTGGAGACGGTGCGCAACCGCATGTTCGAGCTGCTGTCGCGCGGCCGCGACCTCAAGCAGATCCTCGGCCTGGTGGTGCGCTACGTCGAGCAGAAGCGCGGCGAGACCACCTGCGCGATCATGGTCCTCGACGAGGGCGAGCAACACCTGCGGCTGTTCGCCGGCAGCGGCCTGCCCGATTTCTACAACGAAGCCATCGACAGCGTCCCGATCGCCGAGGGCATGGCTTCCTGCGGCACCGCCGCCTTCCGCAACAAGCTCATCGTCGTCGAGGACGTCAGCCGCCATCCGTTCTGGAAGCAGTACCGCTACGTCGCCGAGCGCGCCGGCCTCGCCGCCTGCTGGTCGGAGCCGATCCGCGACTCGTCCGACCGGGTGATCGGCACCTTCGACATCTACGCGCGGGAGCCGGGCCCTCCGGGACCCGCCGATCTCGGACTGATGCAGCACATCGCCAACCTCGCCGCCGTCGCCATCGAGAAGAAGCGCAGCGAGGCGGGGCTGCAGCTGGCCTCGTCGGTCTACCAGGCCAGCGACCAGGCGATCGTCGTCACCGACGCCGACAACTGCATCATCGCGGTCAACCCCGCCTTCAGCCGCCTGACCGGCTACGGACTCGAGGAAGTGCGCGGGCGCAATCCCAAGCTGCTGGCATCGGGCCGCACCACCGACGAGGAATACCAGGCGATGTGGCGCGCGCTGGTGTCCGAGGGACAGTGGCAGGGCGAGTTCTGGAACCGGCGCAAGAACGGCGAGGAATTCGCCGCGGCGCTCACCATCAACACCCTGTGCGGCGGCGACGGCCGCATCCAGCGCCACATCGCGATGTTCTCCGACATCACCGAGCGCAAGCGCACCGCCGAACTGGTGTGGCGCCAGGCCAACTACGACAGCCTGACCGGCCTGCCCAACCGCAACCTGTTCTACGACCGCCTCAGCCAGGAGGTGCGCAAGGCGCGCCGCAGCGGCCAGCTGCTCGCCCTGCTCTACATCGACCTCGACCGTTTCAAGGAGGTCAACGACGCCTACGGCCACGACGCCGGCGACATGCTGCTGCGCGAGACCGCCGGACGCATCGCCGCCTGCGTGCGCGACACCGACACCGTGGCGCGCCTGTCGGGCGACGAGTTCGCCGTGGTGTTGCCCGGCATCGCCGACATCAGCCGCGTCGAGCAGGTGGCGCGCGACATCGTGCTGAAGCTGTCGCAGACCTTCCACATCGGCAGCAACCTCGCCTACGTCTCGGCCAGCGTCGGCATCGCCATCTGCCCCAACGACGCCGACGAGATGGAGGCCCTGGTCAAGGCCGCCGACCGCGCCATGTACGCCGCCAAGGAAGCCGGGCGCAACGGCTTCAGCTATGTCACCGAATCGGTGCAATCGGCCGCCACGCTGCGCATGCAGCTCGGCAACAACCTGCGCGAAGCCCTCGCCAAGCAGCAGTTCGAGATCCACTACCAGCCGATCGTCGACCTCCCCTCGCGCCGCATCGTCAAGGCGGAGGCGCTGCTGCGCTGGCGTCACCCGGAGCACGGCCTGATCCAGCCCGCCGCCTTCATCCCGCTCGCCGAGGAATTGGGCCTGATCGGCGAGATCGGCGACTGGGTGTTCCGCGAATCCGCGCAGATCGCACGGCAATGGCAGGATCGCGATCCGACGGCGCCCGCGGTCTGCTGTCCGGTGCAGATCAGCATCAACAAGTCGCCGCGCCAGTTCCACGGCAGCGGCCGCTACGAGGGCTGGCTCGATTATCTGAAGGACATCGGCCTGCCCAACCGCTTCATCGCGCTCGAGATCACCGAAAGCCTGCTGCTCGACAACAGCCCCGAGGTCGTCGAGCGCCTGGCGGACCTGCGCGCGTCGGGCGTCCAGGTGGCCCTCGACGATTTCGGCACCGGCTACTCGTCGATGAGCTACCTCAACAAGTTCCACGTCGACTACGTGAAGATCGACCAGACCTTCGTGCAGGGGCTGCCGGACAACGACGGCGACAAGACCATCGTGGAGGCGATCATCGCCATGGCGCACAAGCTGCGGCTGAAGGTGATCGCCGAAGGCGTCGAGACCGAGGCGCAGCACGATTTCCTGGTCGCCGCCGGCTGCGATTTTGCCCAGGGATTCCTGTTCGCCGAGCCGCTGCCGCGGCCCGAGTTCGAGGCGCTGCTGTTCTCCGACCTGCCGCTGCCCGCGCGCCCCAAGGCCGTGCCGCCCGCCGCCGAGGCGCCGCCGAAGCGCCGCGGACGCAAGCGCGTCCGGCCGCCGGAACCGGCCAAGTAGGCGTGCCGGAAGGCGCCCTAGGGCGCCGGCTTGCCGCCGCCGGTGAAGACCCGCCGCGCGGCGTCCACGATGATGAACACCTGATCGGCGGAGAGTTGCGGGAAGCGCTCGTGCAGCGCCCGGTAGGCCAGGTGCTCGTGGCCGTGGCCGGCCCAGTTGTTCGACGGATCGAAGAACGGTTCGAGCAGGTCGTAGGCCTCGACGAACAGCGTGCGTATCTCGGGATCCTTCCTGCGCTCCCTGCCGGATTCGTTCTCGCCCATGCCGTTCTCCTAAGCCGCGCGCACGCCCAGCTCGCGTTCCAGCCAGACGGCGAGTGCCGGCGCCGGCAGGGTCCCGCCCATCGCCAGCGTGCGCAGCCGGCAATCGTGCTTCTCGCCCGGCCTGGGAACCGCCGCCATCATCGCTTCCAGTTCCTGCGCCGTCAGCCGCGCGTTGCGCACATCATACTTGGCGATCAGTTCGATCGCCGCCGCCGCAGCGAAGCCGCCGCCCCACGCGACCACCGGCTGGCCGAGCTGCCAGGCCGGCAGCAGGCCTTCGAGCAGGCCCGCCGCGCCGCTCCAGTCCGCCGCCGACCAGAAGAGGTCGCCCGGTTGCGGATAGCCGGGGTGCGCGGCCAGGAAGGGCTCGGCTGCCTGCGCCAGTTCCTTGTGCGAGTATGGCCGGGCCGCCGCCGTGCCGGCATCGAGCAGCAGCGCGGGGGCGTCCGCGACGCCGCCGAGCGGCGCATAGCGCGTCGACGCCAGCGGGCGCAGCGCCGCCCAGTCGCGCAGCCATGCGTCCGGCGCGGCTTCGATCCCGATCGCGTGGCGCG
>DASVZI010000157.1:0-5077 GCA_036391735.1 Rhodocyclaceae bacterium | reverse complement strand
GAACACGCTGATGGGCGTGTTCCATCCCGACCTCGTCGGCATCCAGGTGCGCGTCATGCAGCGCCTCGGCGCCCAGCACGTGCTGGTAGTGTGGGGCAAGGACGGCATGGACGAGGTGTCCCTGGGCGCCGCGACCATGGTCGGCGAACTGAAAAACGGCGAGATCCGCGAATACGAGATCCATCCTGAGGACTTCGGCCTGCAGATGGTTTCCAACCGCAGCCTCAAGGTCGTCGATGCCGACGAATCCAAGGCCATGCTGATCGGCGCCCTGGAGAACCAGCCGGGCACGGCGCGGGAAATCGTCACCCTCAACGCCGGCACGGCGCTGTACGCCGCCAACAAGGCCGATTCCATCGGCGCCGGCATCGCGCTGGCGCGCGACACCATCGCCAGCGGCGCGGCGCGCAAGAAGCTCGACGAGTTCGTCCGGTTCACCCAGGGCTGCGCCTGATGTCGGACATCCTGCGGAAGATCGTCGCCGTCAAGGGCGAAGAAGTTGCGGCGGCCAAAGCCGCCCGGCCGCTTGCCGAAGTGCGCGCCGCCGCCGAGGCCGAGGCCCCCGCTCGCGACTTCGTCGGCGCCATCCGCTCGAAGATCGCGGCCGGCCGACCGGCCGTGATCGCCGAGATCAAGAAGGCCAGCCCGTCGAAAGGCGTGCTGCGCGAGGATTTCCGCCCGGCCGAAATCGCCGCCGACTACGAGAAACATGGCGCCGCCTGCCTTTCGGTCCTGACGGACCGCCAGTTCTTCCAGGGCGCGCCGGAATATCTGCAGGCCGCGCGAGCCGCCTGCGCGCTGCCCGTCCTGCGCAAGGACTTCATGATCGATCCCTACCAGGTTTACGAGGCGCGGGCGATGGGCGCCGACGCCATCCTGCTGATCGTTGCCGCGCTAAGCCTGGCCGAAATGCGGGAGATGGAAGAGTTGGCCGCCAGCCTGGGCATGGCGGTGCTGGTCGAATCCCACGATGCCGGGGAGGTCGACGTAGCGCTCCAGCTCAAGACCCCCCTAATCGGCATCAACAACCGCAATCTGCGGACATTTAAGGTGGATCTTCAGACAACCACCGGACAACTCGCACGCATCCCGCCGGATCGGATCGTTGTTACCGAATCCGGCATCGCCAACGCCGACGATATCGCCCTGATGCGCGAACGCGACGTCCATGCCTTCCTGGTAGGCGAGGCCTTCATGCGCTGCCCAAGTCCCGGCGCGGAACTGGCGCGGCTGTTCGGCTGAGCCCCTCGAACGGCCCCGCGCCGCTTCATCAGGCCATCAAGGGCAAGTTGCAAAAACACCACATTGCAGGTCATTTCCCTGAAGCAGGAAGGCATTTCCTTTGGACTAGGTTGCGGCTGCTGGCAGAATCCTGCCAACCCTCGGAAACGGGGGGTGACTTGGAATCAGTGACCGACCACGTGGTGTCATTGAAACCGCAACTTTCTACAACAAGGAGTTTCATATGCAGAAGAAACTGATCGCCCTGGCCATCGCCGGCCTGTCCGGCGCCGCCTTCGCCCAGTCCAACGTCACCATCTACGGTGTCATGGACGGCACGTTCGACAGCGTCAGCGCCACCGGCGCGACCGCGGCCAACTCCGATCTGGGTGGCCGTTCGCGCGTCTCCTCGAACAGCTCCTACATCGGCTTCAAGGGCGTCGAATCCCTGGGCAACGGCCTGGCCGTCGCGTTCCAGATCGAAAACGGCCTGCAGTCGGAAAACGGCGCCGCCGGCGTGTGGAACAACCGTGACACGTACGTCGGCCTGGCCGGCGGCTTCGGCACGGTCGCCATCGGCAACGTGACCGGCCCGACCCGCGCTCTGGGCGCCAAGTTCGACGTCAACGCCGGCGCGACCGGCATTGGCGCCAACACCGCCCTGCTGGGCAAGGGTGCCCTCACCGGCGCCGGCGCTTCCGCCTTCGACCAGCGCATTACCAACGCCATCGCCTACATCTCGCCGAACCTGAGCGGCTTCTCGGGCGTGGTCGGCTACTCCACCGGCGTGACCAACACGGTTCTCGGCACGACGCTGTCCGGCAAGGAAAACTCCGCCGCTGGCACGGACGTCAAGGGCAACACCGCCTGGACCCTCGGCCTGAACTACGAGAACGGCCCGTTCTACATCGGCTACGCCTACACGCAAGTCAACACCACGAACAGCGGCGCCACTGCTCCCGATGGTCTGCTCGGCGTCTATCAAAAGGCCAAGGACAACCGTCTGGGCGCGATGTGGAACTTCGGCGCTGGCACGGTCGGCCTGCTGTATGACCGCCCGACCTACACGACGAGCAACAACGCCGCTTTCTGGACGCCCCTTGGCATCGCTCTGAACAAGGACCGCAGCCAGACCATCTGGTACCTGCCCGTTACGTTCAACGTCGGCGCTGGCAAGATCATCGCCCAGTACGGCCATGCCGGCAATGTGACCGATTCGCCGAACACCGGCGCGAAGCACTTCGAAATCGGCTACGAGTACTCGATGTCGAAGCGCACCACCCTGAAGGCTCTGTGGTCGCAGATCAGCAACGACTCCAACGCTGCCGCCGACTTCCTGTACGGCGTCTCCGCTGGCAACACGACGGGTACCTCGACCGGCGTTCCGTCCGCTGGCTCGGATCCGAAGGGCATCTCCATCGGTATCCGCCACTCCTTCTAATCGACTCCTGTCGATCTGAAGTTGAAACGGCCGCCTTCGGGCGGCCGTTTTTATTGGAGGGGCCGCTCTCGGCTCCTTCCGTCCCAGCCAGGAGTCGCTTCCTATGTCGCGCAAGTCAGGGTCGGCCTCGGCATCGGGCGCCGCCAGAGCATCCATACCCGCCCGCATGCAGCAGGCACTCGCGCTTCACCAGGCCCAGCAGTTCGATCTCGCGGCAGAACTCTACGAGGAAATCCTGGCAGCGAGCCCGAAGAATTTCGACGCTTTGCACCTGCTTGGCATTCTTTGCGGGCAGACCGGAGACACCCGCCGCGGCCTGGAACTCATGCGCCAAGCCGTCGTCCTCGGGCCACGAAATCCGGCAGCTCACAATAATCTCGGCAACCTCCTCAAGCAGACCGGCGAGCACGCGGAAGCCGTCAAGGAATACGAACTGGCCGCTTCTCTCAAGCCCGATTATGCTGAAGCGCATTTCAATCGCGGCCTGGCCCTGACCGAAATGGCCTGTTATCCGCAAGCTGTCAGCGCGTTCGACTGTGCCTTGCGCCTCAACCCCGGCTACGCCGATGCCTACGACGGCAAGGGCATTTGCCTGAACCACATGGGCCAAGCCACGGCGGCGTTGCCATGCTTTGATCGGGCCATCGAATTGCGCCCAGGCTTTGCCGAAGCCCACAATAACCGCGGACTGGCGCTTGCCGCGCTCGGTAATGCTGCCGCTGCGGTTCTCGAGTACGAACGGGCGATCGCCGCACGGCCGGGCTTTGCCGAGGCTTATTCGAATCTCGGCGCGGCGCTGCTCGCGCTTCGCGATTCGGCAGGTGCGGCGCAGAACTGCGCCAAGGCCCTGGAGTTGCGTCCCGATTTCGCGGAGGCGAAATCGAATCTTGGCAATGCGCTTAGCGCGATGGGGCGGTATGAGGAAGCGATCGCGTGCCATGCGCACGCCGTGGCGCTCAAGCCCGAGCTTGCAGAAGCGCATCTGAATCTCGGTCATGCCCTGAGCGACACGCGGCAGTACCGCCGGGCTATCGAGAGCTACGACCGGGCCCTTGAATTGCGGCCCGACTACCCTTTCCTCTTCGGCTTCCGCCTTCACACGCGTATGCAGATATGCGACTGGACGCGTTTCGACGGCGAACTCGCCGAACTGACGTCCCGCATCCGGCGCAACGAGGCGGCAGTGCCGCCGTTTCCCTTATTGGCGCTCTCGGACTCGGGCGCATTGCAGAAGCAGGCGGCGGAGGCCTGGTCCAGACAGTTCCGCTGCATGGGTGCGGGAACCGAAGACCGGGTAATCGCCCGGCACGACAGGATCCGCATCGGCTACTTCTCGGCCGATTTTCATAATCATGCGACGTCCTATCTGATGGCGGAGTTGTTCGAGCGGCACGACAAGTCGCGCTTCGAACTGATCGCCTTCTCGTTCGGCCCGCCCTCCGAGGACGCCATGAGGCAGCGAATTCGCGCGAGCTTCGACCGCTTCATGGAACTCGGGCAGTACGACGACGTCGCCGTCGCCCGGCTGGCCCGGGAATTGGAGATCGACATCGCCGTCGATCTCAAGGGCTACACGCAGGACGGGCGCCCCGGCATCTTCGTTAACCGCGCCGCACCGGTGCAGGTCAGCTACCTGGGCTATCCGGGCACCCTCGGACTCGGCTGCATGGATTATCTGATCGCCGATCCAATCGTGGTGCCGGAAGCGGCTGCGTCGCAATATACGGAAAAGATCGTTCGCCTGCCGGGAAGCTACCAGGTCAACGACTCCACCCGCGAGATTGCGGAGGAAACGACCGCCCGCGATGCCTACGGACTTCCCGCCGCGGGATTCGTCTTCTGCTGCTTCAACAATAGCTACAAGGTCCTGCCCAGCACATTCGATTCCTGGATGCGGATCCTGGCGAAGGTGGACGGCAGCGTCCTTTGGCTGCTGCAGGACAATCCCGAAGCAAGCGAGAACCTCCGGCGGGAAGCCAGCCGCAGAGGCGTGGATGGAGCACGCCTGGTGTTCGCCGAACGGCGGCCGCTTCGCGAGCATCTCGCCCGGCATCGATTGGCTGACCTGTTCCTCGACACCTTCCCTTATAACGCACACACGACGGCCAGCGATGCGCTATGGACGGGATTGCCCGTACTGACGCGTGCCGGCGAATCTTTCGCCAGCCGAGTGGCCGCCAGCCTTCTTCATGCCGTCGGACTGTCCGAACTCGCCGTCTCGAGCCAGGAAGCGTATGAGTCGCTGGCGATCACGCTGGCCCAGGACCGCGACAGGCTTGCCGCCATTCGGCGACGGCTGGTGGAGAACCGCTTGACGGCACCTCTGTTCGACGCGCAAAGCTTTGCTCGGAATTTGGAAGCTGCGTATACGGCGATGCTCGAGCGCTGTCAGGCGGGACTGCCTCCCGAACACCT
>DASVZI010000156.1:0-25732 GCA_036391735.1 Rhodocyclaceae bacterium | reverse complement strand
TTGCTCCTGGTGCTTCCAGTCTTCATCGAAGCGACGCGCACTTTGCTAGAAGCGGTACCTGGCTTCGGCGTAGGCGTTGCGCTTGGGCAGCGGAAGGTTGTACGGCGCAGGAATCGAGGAGCTGTACTCGTAAGCGTCGGCGTTGAACAGATTGCGCACCGAGAACGCGAATTCCCATTCCCTGCTGTAGGCATAGCGCCAGGTCGAATCGACCACGGTGTAGGCATTGACCGGACGGGTGAGGCTGCCCCGGCGCTTGCCGACGTGATCGGCCTCGATGTCCCAGTTCCATTTCGGCATGAAGGCCCAATCGGCGCGCAGATAGGACTTTTGCTTCGGCACGGAGTTGTACAACAAAGTCTCGCGGCGGCTGCTGGCATTGGCGGCGATGCGCAGCGTAGGCGTCGCCTGCCACTGGGCTTCGAACTCGACGCCGTGGGCCATGTTGTCGCCCATGTTGGCGAAGCGGTAGTTGTTCGCCGGATCCACGGCGATCAGGTTGCTCTGGGCGAAACGGTAGAAGTCGATGCCGAGCTTGAGGTCGCGCGAAACGGAGTAGGAGAACTGCAGGTCCCAGGTGTCGGAGCGTTCGGGCTTGAGTTCGGGATTCGGCAGGCTGGCCGCGGTGAAGGTGTAGAGCTCGAGGTAGGACGGTGCACGGAACGCGCGGCCGTACATGAGCTTGGTGACCAGCTGATCGGCCGTTTGCCACACCAGGGCGACGCGCGGATCGACGGCGCCGCCGAAATCCGAATAGTGGTCGTAGCGGGCACCGGCCGTGAGTTCCCAGTCGTTGGCGATGGTCCAGACGTCCTGCACGAACGCGTAGCGGATCCGGCGCGCGCGTGCCGGTGCCGCATAGGGCGAGCCGGAAATGTCGACCAGCGGGCCGCCGGCGGGCAGCTGGGCGCCGCTGGGCCCGGTGCCGAAATTGACCAGTTGCTGCACGTAGTAGAGATCGTCGAGCTTGTAGCCCGCGCCGATCTTGATCGCGTGGGTCTTCAGGCCGGTGAACAACCCGCTTGCCTCGGCGCTATAGCCGCGCTGAGCCGCGTTGTTGCGATTGATCCAGCCTAGCGGATAGGTGCCGTTGGCCGCACCGGAGTATTGCCTGGAATTCACGTAGCCCGCGGGACGTTCGTAGTAGCCATTGCCGGAGCTGTAGTCGAGCTCGTAGTAGCGGACCTCGCCCGCAATGCCCCAGTGGTCTGCGGCGGCCTCGTTGTTGTACAGCAGCGCTAGGTCGCTGCGGCTGTCCGTTCCCCGCGTGTTCGGGTCGAGCACGCCGGCCCCCGTCAGGCCCACGGCGAGGTCGCCGTGATGGGTGTACCCGGCCAGCAGGCGCCAGTTCTCGATCGCCGCGGAGAAGCGGACGTCCTGGGTGTCGTAGCCGTAGTCGGCATTGCCCGGCGCAAGGGAGATGCGGGAGCCCGTTCTCGCATCCATGGCGGTCTGGCCGTCCGAAGGAATACGTGGAGCGTGGCCTGCGGTCGTGCCGAGCTGCGCCGTCATCGCCACGTCGACGCCGCCCCAGTTGCCGCCATACTGCGCCCAGCCTTCCCCCGTCCGGAAGCTGCCGGCCCGTGCGCCCGCCTCGTTGCGATTCACGCCGGCGGCGGCCTTGGTGATGATGTTGATGACGCCCGCCGAGGCGTCGGAACCGAACAGGGCGGAACCGGGCCCGCGGATGATCTCGATGCGATCGACCATGCTCGTCGGCAGCCCCTTCCAGTAGATGCCGGAGGACCACACCAGGTCGCGGATCGGCTCGCCATCCACCATGAGCAGCGTGTGCGTGCTGCTCGCGCCGCGGAACGTGACCTGCGGACGGAAGGCGAACAGGTTGGCCCTGACGTAGATCCCGGGAATGCTTTGCAGTATGTCGGTGACATTCATGGCCCCGGTGGCCTTGATGTCCTCGGCGGTAATGACGGATACCACCGACGGTGCCTTCGCCAACGGCTGCCTGGTCGTCGTCGAGATGCTGACCTTGGTCGCCATCAAGTCCTCCAGGCTCATTGACAGCAGGCGGTCCATGTCGGAATCCGCTGCGGCATATGCCCAAGGAGCGACGAGCAGGAACGCGAATACCGGTGTTGTCTGTTTCATGACTGCGATTCCCTATGCGCACCGCGTTTTTTGGGCGGCGTGCGGGCGAGTTTACGCGGTCATACCTGGCAAGTCCATGTTTAGGCGCGGGATATCTCGAGGTTCCGGTAAGGCGTGGATGCGCCTGCAAGGATTGGAGAAGATCTTTCCGGCCAACGCGGTCGCGGGGGCAGGGATGCCTCTGCTAAGCTGGTGCAGGACTTGCTGAGGCTGCGACCATGGAAGGCTTTGCGATGCTGCTCTATCGCTACCTCTTCTTCGACTGGCTGTTCGCCGACATGGGAAAGGCGCGCAATGTGCTCGAGCGGCGAGATTCCTGGCGGCACAATCAATCGATGCGGCGCTACCTGCCGACGTATCTGCGCCGCTGGTCGGTGCTGACCGGCGGCGCATTCGTGCTCGGCTGGATCTTTGAGCAACTGCTGCGCACCCGCGTGCTGGCTGCGTGCTGCTTCACGGGATGCGCCATGACGATCACCGGCATGGCGCTCATCTGCGTGCTCTGGCTGATGCTGGCCAGGCCGGAAGCGCCATGAAGGCGCCGCCGGCCCGCGGGGGTCAGAACATGTGCTGGCCGCCGTTGATGGAGACGTTGGCGCCGGTGACGAAGGCGGCCTCTTCGGACGCCAGATAGGCGACGAGGCCGGCGACCTCCTCGGGCTTGCCGAGGCGGGCCTGCGGGATCTGCGGGAGGATCTTGTCCTTCAGGACCTCGGGCTGGATCGCCATGACCATCTTGGTCCCGATGTAGCCGGGCGAAATGGTGTTGACCGTGACGCCCTTCTTGGCGACCTCAAGCGCCAGCGCCTTGGTGAATCCGTGCATGCCGGCCTTGGCGGCCGAGTAGTTGGTCTGGCCGAAGGCGCCCTTGGTGCCGTTGACCGAGGAGATGTTGATGACGCGGCCCCAGCCGCGGTCGACCATGCCGTCCATCACCTGCTTGGTCATGTTGAAGACGGAATCGAGATTCGTGTGGATGACCTCGTCCCAGTCGGCCTTGGTCATCTTCTTGAAGGTGACGTCGCGCGTGATGCCGGCGTTGTTGACCAGGACGTCGATCGGCCCGATGTCCCGGCTCACCTGGGCCACGCACTCCCTGGCCGACTCGTAGTCGTTGACGTTGCAGGGATAGGCCTTGAAGGCGTAGCCCTGTTCGCGCATCGTGGCCAGCCAGTCCTGCGCCTTGTTGTTGTTGGGGCTGTAGGTCGTCACGACCTTGTCGCCCAGCGCTGCGAGCTTCAGGCAGATCGCTTCGCCCAGTCCTCCCATACCGCCGGTTACCAGTGCCACTCGTTGCATATTCCGATTTCCCTTTCGCTTGCTTATCAACGTCGAAACTCGTGTCGTTCGCTTGGCGTACTACGGCATCGCATACAGCAGTTCGTCCGCCTCGGGCGGCGGCGCCGTGTTGGCGAGCGCGCTCGCCACCTGCCGAAGCTGCCGCGATTGCTCCTCGGAGAGCTCTTGCGCCTGGGCCCGCACTTCGGCGTGATCCGCATTCGCGCCGAACTGTTCGTACAGTCCCTTGGCGCGACTGCCGACCTCGAGCGCGATGCGCAGCGCCGCGGGCACCGTCATCAGGCCGGCGATGAGCTTGCGCGCGCCCTGATTCGGCGAGTCGCGGTAGAGCCAGCTGTAGTGCTGCCAGGACGGCACGTGCGCCAGCGGGCGGCCCGCCATGCGGCGGATCAATTCCGCGGCCCGTTCGGCTTCGGACAGGCCGAGTTGGCGAAACATGCGAGCGGCCGCTTCCTCGCCGCGCAGATCGAATATCTCGGACAGCTCGCCGCAAGCCGCCGCCGCCTGGGTGCTGGCGGTGAGCGCATGGGCATAGAGATCGGCCATGGCGCTGTTCGGCCACGGCGGCGCAGCAGTGCGGCTGCGCACGCCTTCGGCATGACTTGTCATCACCTTGCGTATCCTCGTTTCCAGCCGGGAAAGGAACGTGCGGGCCGTGCGGCCCCGTCTGTCCCGGCGCTCCTCAAGAATGCGTCGGCCGTTCGGCGCGACGCCGTTGTTGTTCTCTTGCGGAAGCCATCCTAGTGATTCGGGGATGGGATCGGGATACAGGCATCCCGCTATTTTGGCTACCGGTTTTCGTCTAGCGCGGAGACGAAGCCGGCTGCAACCCCCGCGTTTATAGCCGGTCTGCCAAAAGGCACGTCTTCCAGTTTGACTACCCCGAAAGAGGTCGCCGGCCACGCGGGGGCAATACATTAGAGCCCGGCGGCCGCCACCGGGTTCAACCGGCGCTAGCGGGGGCTATCGAGCGGGAGCCCCGGCTTGTCTCCTTCCCGCAGGTCGAAATAGGCCCTGAGCTCTTCGGGAGACAGAACCTTGGCGTATTCCTCGACGAGATAGTTCGCGAGCCGGTTCGCCTGGCGATGCAGGGGGCGGTAGGAGACCGCATGCCAGAGCCAGCCGAAGACCAGCCGCCATCGCCTTCTCTCGACCTGGCGCTGTATTTCCCAAAGTTCGTCGCGGCGCCTTTGGGGATAATCCCTGCCGAGCCGGTGATCGATCATCAGGTCCAGCTCGCGCCGGCGGATCTCCAGCGCGGCCAGCCGGCCGGGATCCGCCGGCTGGCCGGCATAGAGCGCGACGATGGCCTTCTCGAACTCCTCGACCGACAGCCGCGGACCGTACCCCAGGTCTTTCGTCACGCTCGCATTCCCATCCCGGCCGCCTAGCGGAGGCTGCCGTAGACCGCCTGGGCCGTATCCGCGCCGAAGGCCGCCTCGACGCCCTCCGGCAGGGCGAGGATCACCTTCTCGTCCCGGTCCAGCTCCAGGAACTTCTTGTACTGCGTCGCCGAGGCGGCATTCGCGATGTCGTTCTGGAACTTCAGCGTCATGGCGTTGAAGGCTTTGACGAACTCGGCGGCGGACATGTCCTCATTATGGAACGCTTCCGCCATGTGATGATGACGCAGCTCGACCGACTCCTTGGCGTGGCGCATCCCGGTTGCGACCTTCGCGCTCACGCTTTCGCCGAGACGGAAGCGGACTTCCTGATCGAACAGCTTCATCTGGAACTGCATGCTGTCCAGCGGCGAGACCTTCTCGGGATCGAGCTTCGCATACGCCTGCCTGACCAGCTGGAGGTGCTTGCCCAGCGCCTGCGATTTCGCCGTCGCCGCCTTCGCCTTCGACTTCGTCTTCGGGGCCGCCTCGGCGCAGGCCGGCAGGTCGCCCGTCACCCCAGCCTGCTGGTTGAACGGCGCGTAGCAGGGCAGCCACTTGATGCCGGTCTTGCCATAGATGCCGAACAGGCTCGACGAGAGCGCAAAGCCGCGTGCGCCGCTGACCAGGATGCCGGCCGGGAACAGGATGCGATTGGCCGCGGTATGGCATACGCCGTTGATGAGATAGCAGGTGACGCCGGCGCGCTCGTTCGATCCGGCAATGGCATCCGCCCGCCGCGTGCTGCCGCTGCCGGTGTTGAAGGCCGTGCCGCCGGTCTTGCCTCCCCAGCATCCCCAGGCCCTGCCGCCATTGCCGCATTGGACGTAGGTGTGATCGGCTGCCTCCAGGAACAACTTCGAAGGGTACTTCATTGCCACAAGCGTGCCCATTCGCTTCTCCTCGGTTGAAACATCGGTCGGAAACTTCAGACCGATACGCTACCGGAAGGGCTATGACAATTCAATACGTCCGGCGCCATGCCGGTCGGGTAGCGCGATCCCGGCGAGCGCGCCGAGGGCGACCAGCGACAGGCCGCCGGTGATGAGCAGGGCTGCCCCGCCGCCCCAGCGTTCGAGCACGATGGAAATGACCAAGGGGGCGGCGGCCTGCATGCCGCGCTGGGATACCGCGAGAAAACCCAGCCGGGCGCCGTAGCCGGCGGGGCCGAAGATGGCGAGCGGCAGGGTGCCTTTGGCGATGGTGAGCAGTCCGTTTCCGGCACCGTGCAGGACGGCGAACGCGGCGCCGCCCCACGGCCCGGCGCCGACGGACAGCAGCGCCAAGGCGCCGACCGGATGCAGGATCGTGGCGCTTCGCGCCGTAACGAGCGGATGGACCCTCAGGCGGTTGCCGGCGACGAACTCCAGCGCGCGCGCCACGACCTGCGCGGGGCCCACCAGCGCGCCGGCTCCGACTGCGGCCGCGATGCCGAGGCCGAGCGCCTGGAGGAGTCCGGGCAGGTGCGCGGCCATGGCGGACGTCACGAAGGAAGTCGCTGCGCCAAAGACCGCGACCAGCCAGAAGGCGCGGCGCGCGCCCGCCGAGCCGGGCGGGTAGTGCGGCGCCGCGTGCGGCGCTTCGTGCTCCGCTTCGGCATCGGCGGGCCGCAGCGCGAACCAGTTGAGGGGCAGGGCGACCAGCAGCTGCGCGGCAGCCCATGCGACGCAGGCGGCGCGCCAGTCCCAGGCGGCCGCCATCGCCGAGGTGAGCGGCCAGCCGATGGTGCTCGCGAATCCGGCGATCAGTGTGATGCCGGTGATGGAGCGGCGTGCCCGCGCGCCGTGCTGGCGGACCAGCGCCGCAAAGGCCGAGTCGTAGAGCCCGAGCGCCATGCCCGCGCCCATGAGGATCCACGCGGCGAACAGCGCGGCGATGCCGGACGAACGCGATAGCGCGACGAGGCCGGCCGCGAGCACGATGTTCGAGACGCAGAGGACGCCGCGGCCGCCACGCCGGTCGATGGCCCGCCCCACGGCCGGGCCCAGCGCAGCGGTGACCAGCAGGGAGACCGAATAGGCGGCATAGACGACGACGCCGGACGTTCCGAGATCGCTCGCCATCGGCATCCCGATGACCGCCGGGAGGTAGGCGGACGCCGCCCAGGCAAGCGTCTGGGCGCTTCCCAGGGCGAATGTCTGCGCCTTCACGGTACGGCGGGTTCGCTCTCGGGAGCCGGCGCTCCGGCGGCGTTCAGGGCCGCCAGGGCCGCACGCAGCCGGCCGGGCTGGATGGGTTTGTGCAGCAGCAGGTAGCCGCTGGCGCGGGCTTCGACGAGGCGCTCCGGCGCGGTGTCGCCGGTCAGGATGAGGGCGGGCACCGGGCGCCCGACGCTGTGCCGGATTTCCTCGATGGCTTCCGCGCCCGTGCGTCCTTCGCGCAATCGATAGTCGGCGACGATCGCATCGGGCTCGAAGGCCGCGGCGGACATCAGCGCGAGCGCTTCGGCCGCGCTTTCCGCCGCGAGCGCGCGGCAGCCCCAGCGGGCGAGGACCGCGATCGTCGCGTGGCAAACGGAGGGCTCGTCGTCGATCACCAGCACGGCGCAATCCCGCAGGTCCGCGCTCGCCGTCTCGCGCACCGGCGCCGGCACAGCCTTGTCGCGAACCGCAATCGGCGCATGGACGAAAAAGGCCGTGCCGCGGCCGACGCGGGATGCCAGCTCGAGCTTGTGCCCCAGCACCCGGCACAGGCCATCGACGATCGCGAGGCCCAGCCCGAGCCCCTTGCGCCGGTCGCGCTCGGGATTGCCCAGCTGGTAGAACTCGCGGAAGATCGCTTCATGGTGCTCGGGCGCGATTCCCGGGCCGGTGTCGTAGACCGCGATGGCGAGGTGATCGCCCTTGCGCCGGCAACCGACCAGCACGCCGCCCCGCTGCGTGTAGCGGATGGCGTTGGCCACCATATTGCGGAGGATGCGTCCTAGCATCGGGGCGTCGGTGAGGACCTTCATGCGGGTTCGCGCGAAAGCCAGCGCGATGCCCTTCTCGTCGGCGATCGGCCGCATTTCCCGCGCCATCGCGTCGAAGACGTCCTGCAGGTCGACGACGCCGACCTCCGGACGGAACATCCCCGCCTCCAGCTTCGACATGTCGAGCAGTTCGTTGAGAAGCTCCTCGAGCGCGTGCGTGGCGCCGCCCAGGTGCTCGACGATGTCCGCGACCTTGGCCGGATCCGGCTCGCGGCGCAGGACCTCGACCAGCAGGTTGGCGGCCTGCAGCGGCTGGCGCAGATCATGGCTCGCCGCGGCGAGGAACTTCGACTTGGCGGCATTGGCTTCCTCCGCCTGCGCGCGTGCCGACTCGGAAGCCGACTTCTCGTCGTGCAGCCGCTGCACCAGTTCCTGCTTCTCGATCTGCAGCCGGATGGAATTCGTCACCGTCTGGAAGATGTAGCGTGCGAATCCGACCATGACCAGCAGGTAGAACAGGCACATGGGACCGAGCATCCACAGGCCGCCGCCCTCGAAAAGGTAGCGCAGCGCGATGGGCATCATGGTCGGGAGTGCGAAAGCGAACTGCGCAGGCGGCCAGGAGAAGTGCGAGGTCACCGAGCCGGCCGTCATGCCGGCGAGGATGATGGTGATGAAGATCAGGCTGACGCCGCCGCCGGGATCGAAGAAGAGCACGCCGGCCGCGCCCCAGACCATGCCGGAGACGAGCGTGGCGGCCGTCATCAGCCGCTGCCAGGAGGTCGAGCGCACGGTCCGGTGCCGATAGCCGATGACGACGGCAAGGCGGAACACTACCGTGGCGGCAACCAGGATCCACCAGACGGCCAGGGTGATGCCGGCGGCCATGGGCAGCAGGAACCAGACCATTCCCGTCGCGACGAGCAGGTTGGCCACCAGCACGAGCGGGGCGTGCTTGAAGAGGATCTCGACCTGCAGGTCTTCGATCCGCCTTCGTCTGGCAGCTTCGGCTGACGCCTCGGTCATCTCCAATTGACCCTGATCGTTTCGTGGGGAGGTGCGCGAGTGTATCCGGGGGAGGGCGCTGCCGCCAATACCAGCTATCTGGTATTGCTCCGTTGGAATGCCGAAGTCCGTCGTCGCCCCGCGCCCTGCCGAGACATTTCGGCGGCTCCGGCCGTCGCGACCGCGTCCTCAGACCTCGGGATGCTGCTGCAGGCCGTCATCGAGCGGCCACCAACTGGCGCGTGAATCCATATGGGCATGAGAGCCAAGTTCAGCGCGTACCGGTTCCTGCAGGAGCCCTGCCCGAATGCGAACAATTCGGGGCGAGGAGCTCAGGCGCTCGGCCTTATCTCTCGAAAGGCGCGCCAAATGGCGATGTCGTACAGGATCTTCAGGGTGCCACATGCCACCAAGGGCATGGCGAGCCAGCCCGCCGCAAAGAGCGCGCCGCTGATTGCCGGACTCACGGCCGCGGCGAGACTGCGCGGCACGGCGGTATAGCTCGCCGCCGCCGCTCGTTCCTGGGGTGTTACCACCGCCATGACGAAGGCAGAGCGAGTGGGCACGTCCATCTGGGACAGCGCGCTGCGCATGAATAGCAGCGCCAGCGCAGCGGGAAGACTATCGACAAAGGCGGCACCGATGAGGCAGAGGTTCGATGGGATATGGGTGAAGACCATGGTGTTTATCAGGCCGATATGGCGTGCAACCCAGGGAGCTGCGAGTTGGGATCCGGCTGAAAGGAGCCCGGCCCAGAAGAAGAAATTTCCGGCGGCCACCAGTGAGAGATCGAAGCGTTCGAACATCCAAAGTGCGAGCAGCGTGTTGACGAGCAGGCCGCCGGCAAAGGCGTCGACCGAGAACAGCGCCGCGAGCTTGAGCACGATGGCACGGGATGGGCCGAGGGGACTTCGGGAAACTGCATGCTCTTGGGGGCGGCGCCTCGGCAGCCTGCGATAGAGCACGAACACCGCCAAGCCAGCAAGCCCATAACCGGCGAACATCAGCCGGATCGCCTCCAACTGCTCCATTCCGGCATCCGCAAGCCATTGCGGAATGGCGGCCGCGAGCGAACCTATCGCGACGCAGAACGCGCCAATGAACGTGTAGCGGGCGAACAGGAAAGTCCTTGCTTCACCCTGTGCCGATTCGGCCAACATCGCTTGTTCGAGCGGCAGGAAGACGCTCACGTCGCCGGAACTCGGATTAATGGTTCCGACAAAGGCAACGAGCAGAAGCGGCCAGAAATCGGATAGACCCGCAAGCAGGAAGCCCGTCGCCGCCATTAGCCATGCCGAGGCCAATAGCAGCCGCCGTTGCGGGAAGAGATCGCTCCACCGGCCTACTGCCAGCGTTAACAGCGCCGAGCCGAGCAGCGTTGCCGTGGACAATAGGCCTACCTGCCATTTGCCGAGACCGAGGGCAAGCAGGTAAACGGGAAGCAGGATCGCGACGTAGCCGTCAGCGAAGGCCCGCAACGCACGGCCTATCAGCAGCAGGCGCGCTTCGGGAGCGGCGCCGGCGGGGAGCACGGTCATCTTGCGATGAATGCGTCAAAACCGAGGACACGCAATGCGATTGATCCTTGCGCGCCACGCGTGATCCACGTCATGTGGCCCTCCACCTCTTGCCATTCAGGACGCTGCGCTCGTCGCGTCTGCGAGAGATCTTACAAGATAGGATGGCAGCGTTCGAAAGCGAGAAGGCCGGACTCCATCCGGAGACCGGCCTTCTTGGCGGCTTATTGCGGTTTGTCGAACCGATACTACCCGCAGCTCCCCACCGCGCCGCACGCCGTGCAGAAGTCGCAGCCATCCTTGCGGATCACGGTCATGTTGCCGCACTCGGCGCACAGCGAGCCGCGCGTGACCTTGATCTCGCCCTTCTGTCCCGGGGTTTCAAGGATGCCCATCTCGCGCGTCGGGTAGCCGTTCTCGTCGAGGATGCCGAGCATGGTGTAGCGATGCATGATGAGCCGAGCCAGGTAGGCGACGGTCGAGGGCCAGTGCTGCTGGCGCCGCGTGCCGGGCACGAAGGCCATGAAGCCGCCGAGCGGTTCCGGGTAGTTGGTGAGCTTGCGCAGCTTCATGCCGATCCAGGCCGGGTCCATGACGCGCATGTCGAGCGACAGCAGCTTGGTGAGGCCGTCCAGCGCGCGCGGGTAGTTGCCCGAGAGCCAGGCCGAGTAGGGCCGCGTGACGCCGTCGGGCAGGGTGATCTCCTTCAGGCCCAGCACGAATTCCTCACGCGAGGAGGGATTGACGATGTCCACCGTCCAGGACAGCGTGCCGTCGGTGCCGGTCTTCGGCTCGTCGCGCGAGAACATGGCGTCCAGCACCGGCGTCGCGCCGTCGCCTTCGAAGACGCCGAGCTGCTCGCAGCGCCAGCGCACCACCTGGGCCATCGCCGAGACGGCGCCCGGCACGATGCGGCGCTCGCCATGCGGCGGCATCGGCATCTCGAAGGGTTCTTCGCCGACGGTGGAGGCCAGCGCGTCGAGCTTGAGCTTGAGCCAGGCCGTGTCGTTGGCGCGCATGTCCATCGACAGTGTCTTGGCCACCGCGCCCAGGCCGCGCGGCTGCTCGACGCCGTTGACCCAGACCTCGAAGGGCACCGAGCGGTGCAGTTCGTTTTCGATCTGGCCGACGAACAGCGCGAACTCGCCGTGGGGCGTCTCGATCATGTAGGTCCAGGAGGCATTGCCCTCGTTCAGGCGCGGGCGACCCGGCCAGCGCAGGGAGGCGAGCACGGGCGCCGGCAGGGCGCCGATCGACAGGCGGCGGTTGGCGCTGTCGATGATGACGTCCTGCGGCTGCTTCTGGGTGTTCGCCGACGCGCTGCTCTCGACGGACAGCACCGAGCCCAGCACCTTGTTGGGGCGGTAGGTGGCGAGGCCCTTGAGGCCGGCCTTCCAGGCGGTGAGATAGAGGTCCTCGAACTCGCCGTAGGGATAGTCCTCGGGAACGTTCACCGTCTTCGAGATGGCGGTGTCGATGCACGGCGCGACCGCGGCGACCATGTCCTTGTGCGCCTGCGCCGTGATTTCCAAGGCCGTGACGAAGTAGTCGGGCAGCTTGGCGGTGTCGCCGCCGAGATGCTTGTAGAGGCGCCAGGCATAGTCCTCGACCGAGTATTCCTTCAGCGTGCCGTCGGCCATGCGCTTCTTGCGGGTGTAGACCCAGGAGAAGGGCGGCTCGATGCCGTTGGAGGCATTGTCGGCGAAGGCCAGCGAAATGGTGCCGGTCGGGGCGATCGACAGCAGGTGCGAGTTGCGCAGGCCGTGGCGGCGGATCTGCTCCTTGACGTCGTTCGGCAGGCGCGAGGCGAAGTTGCCGCCGGACAGGTACAGGTCGGCGTTGAACAGCGGGAAGGCGCCGCGCTCGCGCGCGAGTTCGACCGACGCGAGATAGGCGCGGTCGCGCATGTACTCGGAGATCTTGGTCGCCATGTCGCGCGCTTCCGGCGCGTCGTACTTGAGGCCCAGCATGATGAGGGCATCGCCCAGGCCGGTGAAGCCGAGGCCGACGCGGCGCTTGGCGCGCGCCTCGTCCTGCTGCTGTTCGAGCGGCCAGTGGGTGACATCGAGCACGTTGTCGAGCATGCGCACCGAGGTGTCGATGGTCTTGCCGAAGCCCTGGTAGTCGAACTCGGCCTGCTCGGAGAACGGCTGCTTGACGTAGCGGGTCAGGTTGATCGAGCCCAGGCAGCAGCAGCCGTAGGGCGGCAGCGGCTGCTCGGCGCAGGGGTTGGTCGCCTCGATGGTCTCGCAGTAGTTGAGGTTGTTGTCCTTGTTCATGCGGTCGATGAACAGGATGCCCGGCTCGGCGTGGTCGTAGGTCGAGCGCATGACCTGGTCCCACAGCTCGCGGGCGCGCAGCTTGCGATAGACCCACAGGCCGTCGTCGCGCTGGTAGGCGCCGTTGGCCCTGATGTCGGCCGAGGGTTCGGCCTTGTGCGTCAGTTCCACTTCGCCGTCGGCCTCGACGGCGCGCATGAACTCGTCGGTGACGCCGATCGAGATGTTGAAGTTGGTGAGGTCGCCGGCGTCCTTGGCGTGGATGAATTCCTCGATGTCCGGGTGGTCGCAGCGCAGCACGCCCATCTGGGCGCCGCGGCGCGAGCCGGCGGATTCGACGGTCTCGCACGAGCGGTCGAACACGCGCATGTAGGAGACGGGGCCGGAGGCGCG
Source organism: Rhodocyclaceae bacterium (assembly GCA_036391735.1). GTDB lineage: Bacteria > Pseudomonadota > Gammaproteobacteria > Burkholderiales > Rhodocyclaceae > Nitricoxidireducens. Next base: position 12,837 of record DASVZI010000156.1, on the reverse strand, counting down.
CGACTGCGTGCCCTTGACGTGGGCGCCGACGGGGCGGATGGAGGAAAAGTCGTAGCCGACGCCGCCGCCGCGGCGCATGGTCTCGGCGGCCTGCGACAGGGCGGTGTAGATGCCGGGGCGTCCGTCGACCATGTCGGAGATCGAATCGCCGACCGGTTGGACGAAGCAGTTGATCAGCGTGGCGCAAAGATCGGTGCCGGCGGCCGAGTTGATGCGGCCAGCGGGGACGAAGCCGTTTTCCTGCGCCTCGAGGAATTTGGCTTCCCAGAACGCGCGCTTGTCTTCGCTCTCCACAGCGGCCAGCGCGCGGGCAACGCGCGTGCGCACGTCGCGCACGTCCCTTTCGTTGCCTTTGGCATATTTCTCCAGCAGCACTTCTCCCGAAATTTCTTGCGGAAGTAATAGGCCAAGTTGTCCAACGTGTTGATTATTTACGGATTCCTCGGTATTAAAATTTTCCGTTGTCATGGTTCTTTCCGAAGAAGAGGTTGATCGCGAGCGACGAAGAATACGCTTCGTCACTGGGGATGTATAGCGGAAAAATTATCGGTATAACAAAAACAACAAGTTACAGAATCATCTAGTAGGGCTGCAAGCTGCATGCCACTATATATAGTGGGTTTTGGGCCGCCCCAAGGGGCCAAGAAAGGGTCGAAAAATCAGCTTATTGGCTCATTGAATGGACCGCAGAATTGGCGCTGGAGATGACGGCGGAATTGACTGAAGCGATCGTCGCGGTGCACAAGCCATGAGATTCAAGCGGATAGTTTCGCTAGCGATTAGCGGTCCACCGCGTTATTGGACTGCGCGGCAGGGACGGTGTTCGCCGCTCAGGTGCCGCCGAGCAGGGCGGCGGTGTGCCGGGCGATCATCCATTCCTCGTTGGTCGGCAGCACCAGCAGGTCGACGCGGCTTCCCGGCAGCGAGATGCGCGTCGCGTCCGCGGCGTTGGCCGGGGCGTCGAGGTCGACGCCCAGCCAGCCGAGCGCTTCGCAGACGCGCGCGCGCACCGGTGCCGCATGTTCGCCGATGCCGCCCGTGAAGACGATCGCATCGAGCCCGCCCAGCGCGGCGCAGAGCGACCCCACCTCGCGCACGATGCGATAGCAGAAGAGGTCGACCGCTTCCTGCGCCTCGCGGCGGTCGGAGGCCAGCAGTTCGCGCATGTCCTGCGACAGCCCGGATACCCCCAGCAGCCCCGATTCCTTGTAGAGCAGCTTGGCGATGGCCTTCGAATCCATCAGGTGGTAGTCCATCAGGAACAGCAGCACGCCCGGATCGAGGCTGCCGGTACGGGTGCCCATCATCAGGCCCTCGACGGCGGTGAAGCCCATGGTGGTCGCGACGCTCCTGCGGCCCTTCATGGCGCACATCGACGCGCCGTTGCCGAGGTGGGCCACGACGACGCGGCCGTCGGCCCGCTCGCCGAGGTGCTGCGGCAGCACGTCGGCGATGTATTCGTAGGACAGGCCGTGAAAACCGTAGCGGCGCACCCCCTGGGCCGTGATCTTGCGCGGCAGGGCGAACAGTTGGGCGATTTCCGGCTGCGTCCGGTGGAATGCGGTGTCGAAGCAGGCGACCTGCGGCACGTCGGGCAGCGCTTCGCGCAGCGCGGCGATGCCGTCGACGTTGTGCGGCTGGTGCAGCGGCGCCAGCGGGATGAAGGACTTGAGCCGCGCGATGATGACGTTGTCCAGCAGCACCGGCTGGGAATAATCCTGCGCGCCGTGCACCACGCGATGGCCGACGCCGACGATTTTCCAGCCGGCCTCGTGGCGATGCAGCCAGTCGACCAGGAACTCCAGCGCCGCGTGATGCTGGCCTTCGGCCGCGAGATCGAGGTCGATGTCGTCGAGGCTGCGTCCGGCGGCGTCCTTGGCCTTGATGTGGGGGCGGGCGCCGATGCCGTCGATCTGGCCGGAGATCTCCGGCTGCGGCGCGATCGCACCGTTGCGCGTGAACAGCGCGAACTTGATCGAGGACGAGCCGGCGTTGATGGTGAGGATGGCGTCGCTCATTCTGTCAGGCACTCTTTCGCCTGGCGTGCGCCATCACCACCGCGACGGCGGTGGAGGCGGTGCGCGTCTGCGCCGAGTCGGCGCGGCTGGTGAGGACGATCGGCACGCGCGCGCCGAGCACGATGCCGGCGGCGAGCGCCTCGGCGAGGTACTCGAGCTGTTTGGCCAGCATGTTGCCCGATTCGATGTCGGGCACGAGCAGGATGTCCGCCTGTCCGGCCACGGCGGACTTGATGCCCTTGGTGCGGGCGGCGACCACCGAGATGGCGTTGTCGAAGGCGAGCGGCCCGTCGAGCACGCCGCCGCTGATCTGCCCGCGATCGGCCATCTTGCACAGCGCCGCCGCGTCGAGCGTCGACTGCATCTTGGGGTTGACCGTCTCGACCGCCGCCAGCAGGGCAACCTTGGGCTCGGCGATATGCAGCATCTGGGCGAGGTCGATGGCGTTCTGCACGATGTCGACCTTTTCCTCGAGCGTGGGCGCGATGTTCACCGCCGCGTCGGTGATGAGCAGCGGGCGCGGGTAGGTCGGCACATCCATCAGGAAGACGTGGCTGATGCGGCGCTCGGTGCGCAGGCCGGAGACCTTGTTGATGACCTCGCTCATCAACTCGTCGGTATGCAGCGAGCCCTTCATCAGCGCTTCGACCTCGCCGTCCCGCGCCAGTGCCACCGCGGTCTCCGCGGCGGCGTGGCTGTGCGGCACGTTCACGATGGTGCAGCCGCGCAGGTCGAGGCCGTGCTGCTCGGCCAGCGCGTGGATCTTCTCGGCCGGCCCCACCAGCGTGGGCACGATGAGGCCGCGGTCGCGCGCCAGCAGCGCGCCTTTGAGCGACTCGGCGTCGCAGGGATGGGCGACGCCCATGGCGACCGGCGCCAGCCCGCGGGTGATCTCGATCAGGTGCTCGTAGCGCGCGCTCTTGGTCTCGGCCAGGCGCAATTCGGGCATCGACACCTTGAGGCGCCGCACCTTCTCGGTCGGCGCCAGCACCTCGGCCGTCCCTTCGATCACCTTCAGCGCATCCTGGTTGGTCGCCAGGCAGTCGAACACGATATGGTGGTTGTGATCGAACTTGCGCCTGCAGGTGATGGTGACGGTCAGCGTGTCGCCGACGCGCACCGGACGCTCGAACTGCAGCGTCTGGCTGACATAGACGGTGCCGGGCCCGGGAAACTGGGTGCCCAGAACGTTGGACATCATGACGCCGCCCCACATGCCGTGCGCCACCACTTCGCGGAAGCTCGACGAGCGTGCGTATTCAGGGTCCACGTGGGTCGGATTGAGGTCGCCCGAGATCACGGCGAACATCTGGATGTCCTCGGGACGCAGCGTCCTCACCAGCGTCGCGGCGTCGCCGACGGCAATCTCGTCGTAGGTCCGATTCTCGATGTACTCGGTCTGCTCGACAGCGCTCATTGGTTCACTCCCGGCGGGATCAGAACAGCTCGATCCGCTTCTCGGCTTTCGCCCGTGCCAGCGAATTCTCGTATTCCTGCTCGGCGCGCACCACATCCGCAACCGCCGCCTGGCTGGTGGCGATACGGCGGCAGAAGGCGTCGCCGGTCTGCGGCACGAAGACTATCTTGCGCGACCATGGCCCGGCGAAGTCCGACGCCAGCAGGGGAATGCCCTCGCGCTCCAGCCAATCGCGCGCGAAGTCTGCATTGCGCTCGCCGATCGCCATACGGATCGAACTGACGATGGTGCCGCCGCCGAAGGCTTTGGCGACCAGCCTCTCCTTGCGGGCGCCCTTGTTGAAGAGCCCGTTGGCCAGCACCTCCATCGCATAGTCGCCATTCAGGATGACGTCCGCATCTGCATTGGTGGAGGTGCTGCGGCTGGGCAGCAGGAAATGGTTCATGCCGCCGATCTTCAGGCCTGGATCGTAGAGGCAGACCGCGACGCAGGAGCCCAGCAGCGTCGCGATGGGACGCTCGGTTTCGATGGCCCAGCCGCCCGGATTGATGTTGCGGGCGAGCCGCTCGAAGTCCTTGCCGGTGAGGTGCGAGAGATCGCTCACGGAGTCGGGGTGCCTGCGGCGAAGATCATGCCGCCATTCTACCTTGCAGGCCGGCGGCGCCGACGCGCCGCGCGTTGCGCGTATCATTGGTCCATGGACAAGCTTGCCGCATTCCGGGCGATCGCCGCCGAGGTCGGGCGCGGCGAACTGGCCTTTCCGACCAGCGCCCAAGTCGCCTTGCGTGTCAGGCGCGCGCTCGAGGATCCCGAGTGCCATATCGAGAAGGCGGCGCATCTGGTCGAAGCCGAGCCGCTGCTGGCGGCGCGCGTCGTCGCGATGGCGAACTCGGTGGCGTTCAATCGCTCCGGGCGCGAGGTGACCGACGTGCGCACGGCCGTCACGCGGCTGGGCTTCCGTACCGTGAGGTCGCTGGCCGGCGCCCTGGTGACGCGCCAGCTGGCCGGTAGCCAGACCGGGGCCGGACAGGAAATCGCTGCACGCCTTTGGGAGCACACCGCGCATGTCGCCGCGCTGTCCCACGTCGTGGCGCGCCGCGTGACGCGGCAGGATCCCGAGACCGCGCTGTTCGCCGGCATCGTTCATGAAGTCGGCGGCTTCTACCTGCTGTCGCGCGCGAAGGACTATCCGGGACTGCTCGACGGCGAGCCGCTCGAGTGGATGGAGGAGGGCGAGCGCATGGTCGGGCGGGCGGTGCTGTCCGTGCTGGAGGTGCCGCAGCCAGTCGAGGCGGCCATCGAAGGCTACTGGGACGGCTTCCTCGCCATGCCGCCGGCGACGCTGGCCGACACCCTGCTGCTCGCAGAGGAGTTGTCGGAGGTCGGATCGCCGCTCCACGGTGCGGCCGGCAAGCCGAACGATCCGGGCAGGGCGGCATCGATCGACATGGCCATCGGCGCCGAGACGCTGAGCAGCATTCTTTCCGAGTCGGCGCAGGAAGTCGCCTCGCTGTTCGGCGCGCTGCAGTTCTAGGCCGCGCATTCTTCCTCGGCGAGCCATCCCCGCGCCCATGCCAGCGCGGCATCGAGATGGCGCAGCGCGGCCTCGCCGGGCTGCGCGCCGAGTTCGAAGGCTTCTGCGCTGATGGCGAGCAACCAGGTCGGCGGCGGCTGTTCGTCCTCGAGGTCGCGATACACCTGCAGCACGGCCTGGGGCGACATGGCGTGGGTGCTGAAGCTGGCGTCCTTCTCGGCTTCGATGCGCCGCGCCGAGAACGGCGCGGCGGCGTCGACGCTGGCGTCGACGAAGAGGATGCGCCGGCGCCCGTGCAGGTCGAGCGCATGCTCGACTTGCAGCTGGAAATCCGTCAGGCATTCGACGCCGGGCAGTTGCAGGGCAGCGATGCGCTCGACGAACAGCGGGCCCAGCGCGTCGTCGCCGCGGCTCGGGTTGCCCCAGCCGAAAACAAGAAACGGGGCCTTACTCGACTTTGCAGATGCCATGAGCGTCCTTGTATTTGCGATCCAGGACGCGGCCGGTGCAGTCCTCGAGGCTGACTTCCAGCGGCATCTGGCCGAGCGCGTGCGTGGCGCAGGAGAGACAGGGGTCGAAGCAGCGGATGGCGACCTCGATGTGGTTGAGCAGGCCCTCGGTGATTTCCTTGCCGTCGAGATACTGGAGCGCCACCTTGCGGATCGCCTCGTTCATCGCCTGGTTGTTGTGGGTGGTGGATACGATCAGGTTGGCGCGGGTCACCAGGTCGTTCTCGTCGACCTTGTAGTGGTGGATCAGCGTGCCGCGCGGCGCCTCGATGACCCCGACGCCGCGTTCCTGGCGCTCGCCCTTGGCCATCAGGTCGCTGCCCAGGATGTCGTCGTCGTGCAGCAGGTCCTTGATGTTTTCCGCCGCGTGCAGCATCTCGATCATGCGCGCCCAGTGGTAGCCCAGCGTCGCGCCGGCGGGCTGCCCGCCGTCATAGGCGAGGAACTCCTGACGCTCCTTGTCCGCCAGCGGGGTCGGGATGAAGTCGCAGTTGACCACGCGCGCCAGCGGGCCGACGCGGTACCAGCCGTCCTCGGCGCCGAGACTCTTCAGGTGCGGGAACTTCATGTAGGACCACGGCTTGACGTCCTCGGTGATGATGTCCCAGTAGCGGCCGTAGTCGAAATGGTCGAACAGCAGCTTGCCGTCTCTGGAGCGGGCCCGGAGACCGCCGTGGTAGAGATCCATGGCGCCGTCGGCGCGCACCAGCGACAGCGAGTTGGCTTCGAAGCGCCCGAAGGCGTTGTAGCTTGCGAGGTTCTTCTCGAACAGGCCCTTGATGATGCCGACCGCCTCGCGGCTCCAGGCCACCATCTGGTAGATGTCCTTCAGCAGCAGGCTGCGTTCGTCGACCGTGAGCGACTTGTTGACTCCGCCGGGCACCGAGCCCGTGCCGTGCACGCGCTTGCCCGCGGTGAGGCGAATGATCTCCTGGCCGTACTTGCGCAGCAGCACGCCCTTCTTCGCCACCTCCGGCGCGGCGGCGATGACGCCCACCACATTGCGCTTGGCCACGTCGGCGTCGAAGCCGAACAGCAGGTCGGGCGACGAGAGATGGAAGAAGTGCAGCGCATGGGACTGCAGGATCTGGCCATAATGCATCAGGCGGCGCAGCTTTTCGGCGGTCGGCGTGAGCTTGACGCCGAGCATCATGTCCATCGCCTTCGAGGCGGCGAGGTGGTGTGAGACGGGGCAGATGCCGCAGAGGCGCTGCACCATCACCGGAACCTCCCAATACGGGCGTCCCTGGATGAAGCGCTCGAAGCCGCGGAACTCGACGATGTGCAGGCGCACCTGGTGCACCTTGTTGTTCTCGTCGAGCAGGAGGGTGACCTTCCCGTGGCCCTCGACGCGCGAGACGGGTTCGATGGCAACGCGCTTCAGCGTCTCCGGATGGGCGGCGGTTTCAAGTTCGAAAGCCATATCGGACCTCAGTCGTAATGGAGCAGGCCGTGGCCCAACTGGGGCGTGCGGCCGGCGATGAGGTCGGTGAGGAACTTCCAGATGGCGTCCGCAGGAGGCGGGCAGCCGGGCAGGAAGTAGTCGACCTTCACCACCTCGTGGATCGGGTGCACCTGGTTGAGCGGCAGCGGCAGTTCCGGATCGTTCGGGATGCCGCCATGGCCGATGCCCGGCTCGGTCTGGTAGACCTCCTCGAGGATGTCGCGCAGGTCCAGGTGGTTGCGCTGCGCCGGCAGGCCGCCATTGACGGCGCAGGCGCCGATGGCGACGAGGATCTTGCAGTGGCTGCGGAACTCGCGCAGCACATGCACGTTCTCGGCGTTGCAGACGCCGCCTTCGACGATGCCGACGTCGCAGGGACCGCAATGCTTGATGTCGGTGATCGGCGAGCGATCGAACTCGACCAGGTCGAGCAAGGGGATGATGCGCTCGTCGATGTCGAGGAAGGACATGTGGCAGCCGAAGCAGCCGGCCAGCGAGGTCGTCGCGATTCGGATCTTCGATTTCACGGCCGGCGCGTTCATTTCTTTTCTCCCTGGGCGGGCGAGACCGGCGCGAACTCGGCGACGTGCGCGGAGATCGGCGCCTCGTCGAAGCGTCGCTTGCCGATCGGCACGGCGAAGCCCTTGCGCTTGGGCAGGATGACGCCGACCGGACAGACCTGCGCGGCCTTGTCGGTCGCGGCGAAATCGGTGTCGGCCAACTTGCCCGACTCGGCGTTGACGATCAGGTGTTTCTTGAGGCCGCGGCCGGACAGTGCGAAGACGTTCTTCTTGTCGACTTCGGCGCTGGCGCGGATGCACAGTTCGCAGAGGATGCAGCGGTTGAAATCCAGCAGCACCTCGGGATGCGAGGCGTCGACCGGGCGGTCGGGGTAGAAGTGCGTGAAGTGCGGCGTCATCACGCCCAGCTCGTAACCGAGCGCCTGCAGCTTGCACTGCCCGCTCTTCTCGCAGGAGGGGCAGAAGTGGTTGCCTTCGACCAGCAGCATCTGCAGCAGCATGCGCCGCTTGTCGAGGATTTCCGGGGTGCCGCTTTCCACCTCCATGCCCGGAGCGGCCGGCAGGGTGCACGAGGTGGCCGGCCGGCCGTTGACCTTGACGGTGCATAACTTGCAACTGCCGTGCGGCTTGAACTCCGGGTGGTAGCACAGGTGCGGGATGAATACGCCTGCGGTCAGCGCGGCCTGCATGACGGTCTGCCCCGGAGTGAACGGGACCTCGCGTCCGTCGATGGTGAAGCTGTCGGTCATCGTGTCTGCTCCTCGGCGGATTGCAGATGCGCCCAGGCATCGTCGCGCCCGGTCATCTGGCGCGCCTGCGACAGGGCGGCGTCGAGATCGAAGGCGGGCTCGAACTCGAGGGACTTCAGCCGGCGCTGGTAGGCGGGACGGAATTTCTCCATGGTGTCGAACAGCGGATGGCAGGCCGTGTGGCCGAGGCCGCAGTGCGCCGCCATCTGCAGCAGCTGGTTGAGCTTGTAGATTTCGTTGAGGTCGTACTGGGTGCCGTGACCGTCGGCGATCTTGTCCATCAGGTTCTTGAGCAGGGAAGTGCCGACGCGGCAGGGCGTGCAGAAGCCGCAGCTTTCGTGTGCGAAGAAGTGGATGAAGTTCCGCGCCACCTCGAACATGTCGCGGCGGTGATCGAACACCATGAAGGCCCCTGCGGTCGGGATGTCCTCGAAGGCGATGCGCCGGCCGAACTCGTTGTCGGCCAGGCATATCCCCGAGGGCCCCGAGACCTGCACGGCCTGGGTGTCCTTCGCGCCGCAATCGGCCAGCACCTGGGCGACGCTGACGCCGAACGGATACTCGTAGATGCCCGGCCGCTCGCAGTCGCCGGAGACCGACAGCAGCTTGGTGCCGGCCGACTTCGGCGTGCCGATGGCGCGGTACCAGTCGCCGCCCTTGAGCGCGATCAGCGCGGCCGCGGCGAAGGTCTCGACGTTGTTGACGATGGTCGGCTGGTTGAGGAAGCCGTGGGTGACCGGGTAGGGCGGCCGGTTGCGCGGCACGCCGCGCTTGCCTTCGAGCGACTCGATGAGCGCCGATTCCTCGCCGCACACGTAGGCGCCCGCGCCGAGATGCACTTCGATGTCGAAGTCGAAGCCGCGCTGGCCGCCGATGTTCCTGCCGAGCAGGCCCTGCTGGCGCCGGCGCTGCAGCACGGCGTTGAGCGGTTCGAGCATGTAGCGGTATTCGCCGCGCAGATAGAGGTAGCCCTTGGTCGCGCCGACCACGTAGGCGCCGACGGTCATGCCTTCGAATACCAGGTCGGGCTGGCGGGTCAGCAGCACGCGGTCCTTGAAGGTGCCGGGTTCGCCCTCGTCGGCGTTGCAGACGACGTAGCGCGTCGCGCCCGGCGCGTGGCGGCAGGCTTCCCACTTGACGCCGGTGGTGAAGCCGGCGCCGCCGCGTCCGCGCAGGTTGGATTTCTTGATTTCGTCGAGGGTGGCGGAGGGGCCTTGGGTGTTGGCGTGGACGCCTTCGCGCCAGGAGCGTTCGTTGGAGGCGGCTTCGAGGTCCTCGGCGGGGCCGCGGGCGAAGCAGGCGGCCAGCGCGACGCCGGGCGCGAGGTCGGCGCCCAGCAGGACGTCGGCGCGGCGGATGTTGTCCTGGATCAGGAACCACTCCGGCGGCCACTCGGCGACCGGCACCTGCTTGCCGATGAGTTCCGCCATGCGCTCCACCTTCTCTGCGTTCATCGCCGGAATGGCGCGGTAGTTGACCAGCACGGCGGGACCCTGGTCGCACATGCCGGTGCAGGAAGTCGTATCGACGCTGACGAGGCCGTCCTCGGACACGCGCCCCGGCTCCAGCCACAGCTTCTTGCACATGGCGTCCATCAAGTCCATGTTCCCCAGCATGCGGTCGGTGATGTTGTCGCTCCAGAGCACGCGATAGCGGCCCAGCGGCTGGGTGTGGAAGAAGCTGTAGAAACCGGCGGTGCTTTCGACCCGGGCACGCGGCCAGCCGATGGCAGCGGCGATGGCGGTGATCGCGGCGGGGGGCAGCCAGCCATGGGCTTCCTGCACCTCGCGGAGGATCTGCATCAGGCGGGTGCCGTCATGATCGTGCCTGTCGGTGACCGCCGCAACGATGGCTGCAAGCTGTTGTGCCATTGCCGTTTCCTTTCTGTTCGATGCTGCGTCGCAACATCGGTTCCATCATAGTCCGGAATCGCTGCGGATGGCGTGTCGTCAACCCCCGTACGCGGCGATCTCCTGGGGGATGCGGTCGAGCGGCAGGGTCTTGTCGACGCCGCCCAGCTTTATCGCTTCCTTGGGCATGCCGAACACCACGCAGGTCGATTCGTCCTCCGCCACCGTCTGGGCGCCGGCGTCGTGCATTTCCTTCAGGCCGCGTGCGCCGTCGTCGCCCATGCCGGTCATGATGATGCCGAGCGCGTTCTTGCCGGCCACCTGGGCCACCGAGCGGAACAGCACGTCGACGGAAGGCTTGTGGCGGTTGACCAGGGGGCCGTCGGCGACCTCGACGTAGTACTGCGCGCCGCTGCGCTTGAGCATCATGTGGCGGCCGCCCGGCGCGATCAGGGCGCGGCCCGGGATGACGCGGTCGCCGTTCTGCGCCTCGCGCACCTCCAGCTTGCACAGGCCGTTGAGGCGCTCGGCGAACATGGCGGTGAATTTTTCCGGCATGTGCTGGACGATGACGATGCCGGGGCAGACGGCAGGCAGGCGCGTCAGCACCGCCTCGAGCGCCTGCGTGCCGCCGGTCGACGTCCCGATGGCGATCAGGCGGTCGGTGGTGCCGTACATGTTGGCGCCGGTATGGTGGCTGGCCAGCATGGCGTCGGCGGAGAGCTTCGGCGCCGGCGCCAGGAGCGGCGGCGCGGTCACCGCGGTCATGCGCCGCACGGCGCCCATGTTGGCGCGGGCCGCGGACTTGATGGCGGTGACGATGTCGTTGGCGGAATCCTGGAGGAAGGATTTCACGCCCATCTTCGGCTTGGTGATGACGGTGAAGGCGCCGGCGGCCAGCGCCTCCATGGTGACCTGGGCGCCCTTCTCCGCGAGCGACGAGCAGATGATCACCGGTGTCGGCCGCTCGGTCATGATCTTCTTCAGGAAGGTCAATCCGTCCATGCGCGGCATCTCGATGTCGACCACCAGCACGTCGGGCCAGCGTACGCGCATCTTGTCCAGCGCGAACACCGGGTCCTGGGCGGTGGCGATGACTTCAATGCCGGGATCGCTGGCGATCGCCTGGGTGACGACCTGCCGCACCACGGCGGAGTCGTCGACGACCATCACCTTTATCTTTTCAGCCAATTGCGGTTTCCTTGGGCTTGGCGAGTTCGGAGAAGGCCAGCCATACCTCGCCGGTGGCGAGGTCGAAGGCCAGCTTGCGGTGGCCGGCGCCGCCGACGTGCTCGGCGGCGGCGTGCAGGCCGCGGCGCGCCAGTTCGCGCCGGGCGGCTTCGAGATTCCTGGCGCCGATGTTGAGGACGGCGTTCCTGACCGGGAACATGTTGCCGGCGCCGAACAGCTTGGCGACGAACTCCCGGGCCGCAGTGCCGTGCCGAGCGATCTCGCGGTCGAACAGCGCGAAGGCATCCTCGGCGTAGCGGCCGTCGAGTTCGGCAGGCGCGCAGCGCGAACGGCCGGGCATCTGGATGTGGCACATGCCGCCGATGTGGCGCCGCGGATGCCAAAGGGTCACGGCAACGCAGGAACCGAGCAGGGTCGTCAGCCGCAGCGGCGCGGCACCGAACTGGAAACCGCCCGGCTCGAGGTAGCACGGAGAACTCATCACTCGGGAAGCCGGTAGATCGTCGGTTGCACCGTGACGAGGCGATCGGTAAGGCCGTTCAGCGATTCGGAATGCCCGACAATGAAATAACCGCCCGGATGGAGCTGGTTGATGAGGCGGTCCACGACCTGGCGTTTGGTATCGTTGTCGAAGTAGATCATCACGTTGCGCAGGAAGATGACGTGGAACTTGCCGATGCCTCCCGGCAGCGGCCGGTTGAGGTTGACCGGTATGAAGCGCGTATGGCGCCGCAGTTCGGGAGAGATCAGGAAGGTTCCCTCGTGCTGCCGCACGCCCTTCAGGCAGTAGCGGCGCAGGTACTCGGGCGGCAGGCCGCGCGCCTTTTCCATCGGATAGTGCCCGCTGCTGGCCATGGACAGCACTTGCGTGTTGATGTCCGAGCCCATGACCGACCAGTTGGCGTCGATGCCCAGCGTGTCGGCGAGCACCATGCAGATGGTGTAGATCTCCTCTCCCGTGGAGGCGGCGGCGCTCCAGACGTCGAGCGCGCGCCCAGGGGGATGCTTGGCGGCGATTTGCGCACCGAGGAAGTCGAAGTGCTTCTCCTCGCGGAAGAAGTAGGTCTCGTTGGTGGTGAGCAGTTCCACCATCAGCTGGAGCTCGGCGGGGTCGCGGCCGCTCGACACGTGCTTGTAGTAGTCGCCGAACGACGACAAGCCGAGCGCGCGCAGGCGCTTGCCGAGGCGGCCGACCAGCAGGACCTTCTTGGTGTCGGCCATGCTGATGCCGGCGATCTGGTAGATGAGCCGCTGGAACTGGGCGAACTCGGCTGACGTGATTTCTTCTGTCATTGCATGGCCATCGTGCCGGACCGCCACATGATACCGTTTCGGCGCATGCGCGCCGGGCTCACGAACGTCGCGCGGCCTCCTCGATCCTGAAGAAGCTCATCAGCTCCTGCAGCTGGTTGGCCTGGCCGCCCATCTCCTCGGCGGTGGCGGCGAGTTCCTCGGAGGCCGAGGCGTTCTGCTGTGTGGCCTTGTTGAGCTGGCCCATGGCGCCGTTGATCTGGCCGACGCCCTGCGACTGCTCCTGGCTGGCGGCGGCGATCTCCTGCACGAGGTCGGAGGTCTTCTTGATCGAGGGCACCATTTCGTCGAGC
>DASVZI010000155.1:0-60143 GCA_036391735.1 Rhodocyclaceae bacterium | reverse complement strand
CATGATCTGCTCGACCTCGACGAGGTTGTTGGCGCGCAGCGTGCCTCCGCTGGAGACGAGGTCGACGATGGCCTCGGCCAGCCCCGCCAGCGGCGCCAACTCCATGGAACCGTATAGCTTGATGAGATCGACGTGCACGCCATTGGCGGCGAAATGCTCGCGCGCCGTCTCGATGTACTTGGTGGCGATGCGCAGCCGGGCGCCGCGCTGCACCGCCGCCGCGTAGTCGAAGCCGGCCGGCGCCGCCACCGACATGCGGCACTTGGCGATCTTCAGGTCGAGCGGCTGGTAGAGGCCGGCGCCGCCGTGCTCGAGCAGCACGTCCTTGCCGGCGATGCCGAGATCGGCGGCGCCGTATTGGACGTAGGTGGGCACGTCGGACGCACGCACGATGACGACGCGGACGTCGGTGCGATTGGTGCCGATGATGAGCTTGCGCGAGGATTCGGGATTCTCGGCCGGCACGATGCCGGCGGCCGATAGCAGCGGCAGGGTTTCCTCGAAGATGCGGCCCTTCGACAGGGCGATGGTGATTCCGGTCATGGCGTCATTTTACCCGGGAGACGCGCGCCCCAAGGTCGGCCAGCTTCTGCTCGAGCTTTTCGTAGCCGCGGTCGAGATGGTAGATGCGTTCGATGAGGGTTTCGCCTTTCGCCACCAGCCCCGCTATGACGAGGCTCGCCGAAGCGCGCAGATCGGTTGCCATCACGGTCGCGCCGTCGAGCTTTTCCTTGCCCTGCACGATGGCCGTGTTGCCGTCGATCTTGATGTCGGCGCCGAGGCGGATCAGTTCGACCGCATGCATGTAGCGGTTCTCGAAGATGGTCTCGCGGATCACCGCGGTGCCGTTGGCCACCGCGTTGATCGCCATGAACTGGGCCTGCATATCGGTCGGAAAGGCCGGATAGGGCGCCGTACGGATGGATACCGCGGTCAGGCGGGGCGGCGCCTTGAGACGAATGGCGTCACGAGCCAACTCGATCTCGCAGCCGGCGTCCATCAGCTTGTCGATGACGACGTCGACATAGGCGGACGAAGTACCGGTCAGCCGCACGTCGCCGCCCGTCGCCGCGGCGGCGCACAGGTAGGTGCCCGTCTCGATGCGGTCGGGCATGATGCGGTGCTCGGCGCCATGCAGCCGCTCGACGCCCTGGATGCGGATGACGTCGGTGCCGGCGCCGGAGATGCGGGCACCCATGGCGACCAGGCATTTCGCCAGATCGACCACCTCGGGCTCGCGGGCGGCGTTCTCGATCACCGTCTCCCCGTCCGCCAGGCAGGCAGCCATCATCAGGTTCTCGGTGCCGGTGACGGTCACCATGTCGGTGAACAGGCGGGCACCGCGCAGCCGCGGCGCCTTGGCATGGACATAGCCACCCTCGACGGTGATCTCGGCGCCCATCGCCTGCAGGCCCTTGATGTGCTGGTCGACCGGCCGCGCCCCGATGGCGCAGCCGCCCGGCAGCGAGACCTTGGCCTCGCCGGCGCGCGCCGCCAGGGGCCCGAGCACGAGCACCGATGCGCGCATGGTCTTGACCATTTCGTACGGCGCCACGGGGTTGTCGAGGCCGCCGGCGTCGAGCGTCACCCGGTCGCCTTCGCGCTCGACCTTGACCCCCATCTGCGCCAGCAGCTTGAGCATGGTGGCGATGTCGTTGAGCTGCGGAACGTTGGTCAGCCGCAGCGGCTCGCGCGTCAGCAGCGCCGCTGTGAGCAGCGGCAGGGCGGCGTTCTTGGCGCCCGAGATGGCGACTTCGCCCTTGAGCGGGGTGCCTCCCGCAATCAGCAGCTTATCCATTCTTCTGGGTCCATTCTTCGGGGGTCAGCGTCTTCATCGACAGGGCATGCAGCTCACCGCTGTCGAAGCGCGCCTTGAGGATCGCGTTCACCTTCTGCTGTCGCGCGACGCGCGACAAGCCCGCAAACTCGCGGCTGACGATGACAGCTTCGAAGTGATGGCCATCGCCCTCGATGGCAAGGTGCTCGCAGGAGAGTTCATGGGCGATCCAGTCCTGGATCTGGCGGGGGTCCAGCATAGTCACATCCTCAGCTTGTAGCCGCGCTTCAGCAGGGCCAGCGTCACGCCGGCGAGCGCAAGGAAACAGGATACGCCGACCGCCAGGCTGGTCCATGGCGAAACGTCCGAGACGCCGTGGAAACCGTAGCGGAAGCCGTCGATCAGGTAGAACACGGGATTGAAGCGCGAGGCTTCCTGCCAGAACGGCGGCAGCGAATAGATCGAGTAGAAGACGCCGGACAGGAAGGTCAGCGGCATGATAAGGAAGTTCTGGAAGGCCGCCAACTGGTCGAATTTGTCCGCCCAGATGCCGGCGATGACCCCCAGGGTGCCCAGCATGCCGCCGCCGAGCAGGGCGAAGGCCAGTATCCAGAGGGGGCCGCTGAAGTGCAGCTCCGCGAACCAGACGGTGGCCAGCAGCACGCCGAGGCCGACGACCGCGCCGCGCAGCGCGGCAGCGAGCACATAGGCGCCCCAGAACGCACGGTAGGAAATCGGCGGCAGCAGCACGAAGACGATGCTTCCGGTGACCTTGGACTGGATCAGCGACGAGGAGGAGTTGGCAAAGGCGTTCTGCAGGATCGACATCATGACCAGGCCCGGCACCAGGAACGCCGTGTAAGGAACGTCATGCACCCGGACATGCGACTCCAGCACGTGCGAGAAGATCAGCAGGTAGAGCATTGCGGTGAGCACGGGCGCGGCGATGGTCTGGAAGCCGACCTTCCAGAAACGCAGCACTTCCTTGTAGAACAGGGTCCAGAATCCGATCATGAGCCGTCCCTACGCATGCATCATCCGCACGAACACCTCCTCGAGGCTCATCGAACCGCCGATTCCCTCGCCGGCGAATCGCTGCAGCAGGTTCGCCGTGGTGTCGAGGGCGATGATCCGCCCCGCCTTCATCATGGCGATGCGACCGCAATAGGTCTCGGCCTCCTCCAGGTAATGGGTGGTCAGCACAATGGTGTGGCCATCCTCGTTGAGGCGCCGGATGAAGCGCCACAGCCCCTGGCGAAGTTCGACGTCGACCCCGGCGGTCGGTTCGTCGAGCACGATCACCGGCGGCTTGTGCACCAGCGCCTGTGCAACCAGAACGCGGCGCTTCATGCCGCCGGACAGCGCACGCATGTTGGCGCCCGCTTTCGCTTTGAGGTCCAGGCTTTCGAGGATCTCGTCGATCCATGCGTCTCGCTCCGGGGACTTGCCGATGCCGAAGTAACCGGCCTGGATCTCAAGGGTTTCCCGCACGCTGAAGAAGGGATCGAACACCAGTTCCTGCGGCACGACCCCCAGCACGCGCCGCGATTGCCGGTAGTCGCCCTGAACGTCGTGGCCCATCACCTCCAGCACGCCGGCGTCCGGGCGGACCAGGCCGGCGAGGGCGGAAATCAGCGTCGTCTTGCCGGCCCCGTTCGGCCCGAGCAGCCCGAAGAACTCGCCGCGACGGATTTCCAGGTCGACGCCGTCGAGGGCGCGCACGGCACCAAAATGCTTGACGACCCCGGCGACGCGGATGGCGGGAGGGGTCACGGCGGAGGGCGAGGCTCGGAGCCTGCCGCTTATCAGACCGGCAGCAGCGCGCCGACGCCGTAGACGTCGGCCAGGCTGCTCAGGCTCTGAGGCAGGTTGGCGATGCGGATGGTCTTGTTCTGCCGCTTGGCGGCGCGCTGCCAGCCGAACACCACGGCCAGCCCTGAGGAATCGACTTCGGTCACGCCGGCGAGATCGAACACCGTCTCGTCGCGAGATACCAGGGCGACGCCCTCGGCGAGCAGACTCGCCGCGGCGCCCATGGTCATGGCGCCGGTGACTTCGATGCGGTCGCCCAGGTCCTTCATCATTACGATTTCTTGGCTACGCTCGCTTCGCCCGACTTGTTCTTGCTCTGCAGCGACTTGATCAGGCCGTCGATGCCGTTCTGGCGAACTTCGCTGGCGAAGGACTCGCGATAGTTGATGATCAGGCTGACGCCCGCGACTTCGATGTCGTACACCTTCCAGCCCTTGTCCTGCTTCTCGAGGTAGTAGTCGAGCTGGATCGGCTTGCCACCCGCCTGCTTGATCTCGGTGCGCACCTTCACGTCGGTGTCGCCCGGCTGCATCTTGAACGGCTTGTAGTCGATGGTCTGGCTCTTGTACTCAGTCAGCGCCTTCGAGTAGGTGCGCACCAGCAGCGCATGGAACTCCTCGACCAGCGCCTTCTGCTGCGCGGGCGTTGCCTGGCGCCAGTCGCGCGCCATGGCGAGCTGGGTCATGCGCGTGAAGTTGAAGTACGGGAGCACCTTGGTCTCGACGAGCTCCATGGCCTTCTTGGTGCTGCCGCTCTGGATGTCCTTGTCCTTGCGGACGATGTTGAGGACGTCCTCGCTGACCGTCTTGACTAGCACGTCGGGAGCCATCTCCTCGGCGTGAATGCTGCAGGCGAGGACAAGCCCCGCCATGATGCCAAACAACCGCTTCATGAAATTCATCCTAGTTGGGGAAGATCAGTCCTGGTTTTCTCGCGGCGGGTTGCCGTCGTACACCAGGTTGCGGCGACGCTGCAGGTAGCCGTCGCGAATATAGGAATACTTGTCGAGCGCCGCTTCCTCGATGACCTTGTCGGCCGGCAGCAGGTTGGCGCGGTCGTTCTCGACGCGCACCGCCAGCAGGGTGTTGCGCGTGGCGACGTGCGAGTAGTTGGCAACCGGATCGGTCTTGACGTCGAGCACCAGGCCGACGGTGTCGCGCGCGTCGCGCGGACCGAAGAAGGGGATCACGACGTAAGGCCCGGGGCCGACGCCCCAGCGGCCGAAGGTCTGGCCGAAGTCCTCGTCGTGCTTTTCCAGGCCCATGTCGCTCGCCACGTCCATGAAGCCGAGGATGCCCACCGTGGTGTTGACGGCAAAACGGCCGGCGTCGGACGCCGCCTCGGGAACCTTGCCTTGCAGCAGGTTGTTCACGGCAATGAAGACGTCCGCCAGGTTGGCGAAGAAATTCGTGACGCCGGTCTTGACCGGCTGCGGCGCGACGTAGTCATAGCCCTGCGCCACCGGCTTGATGATCGCCTTGTCCAGGCCCTCGTTGAAGGAGAACATGGCGCGGTTGAAGCCCTCGATCGGATCCTTCGGATTGCCCGAGGTGGCGCAGCCGCCCAATAGTCCCGCAGCAGCCGCGACCAGCGCGATGTTCTTCAAAGACGTTCTTCCTGATGTCACGAAACTTCCTTTCACGTCGCCGGCAGCTACTTCTTGCTGTCGTCCTGGGCCTTGTTGAACATGAACTGACTGATCAGCTTTTCGAGAACCACGGCCGACTGGGTTTTCTTCACCATGTCGCCGTCCTTCAGCATCGCCGTATCGCCGCCGACCTCGACGCCAACGTACTGCTCGCCGAGAATCCCGGAAGTGTTGATCGTCAGGATGGTGTCGCGCGGAAACTTGTAGCGCGCATCCATCTTCATCGTCACCACGGCCCGGTAACTTTCCGGATCGAAGCGGATATCCGAGACACGGCCAACCACCACCCCGGCGCTCTTGACCGGCGCACGGATTTTCAGGCCCCCGATGTTATCAAATTCGGCCTGGAGCTGGTAAGTCTCGCCGACGTTGCTGGACGCCAGGTTGCCGACCTTGAGGGCCAAAAACAACAGGGCGGCGAGGCCGATGGCGACAAAGAATCCGACCCAAAGGTCAAGGGTGGCGCGGTTCATGCGGCCTCCGTACGGAATATGCTGTTCATTTATGCACCTCGGAACATGAGAGCGGTAAGGATGAAGTCGGCGGCGAGGATCGCCAGCGACGACGTGACGACGGTACGGGTAGTGGCGCCCGAGACGCCTTCGGCGGTGGGTTCGCAGTCGTAGCCTTCGAAAACCGCGATCCAGCTGATGATGACCCCGAAAACGGCGCTCTTGATGACGCCATTGACGATGTCCTCGCGGAAATCCACCGAGGCCTGCATTTGCGACCAGAACGAGCCTTCATCCACGCCGATCAACTGGACGCCGACCAGGTAGCCGCCGAAGACGCCGAGCGCCGAGAACAGGGCCGCCAGCATCGGCATCGAGATCACGCCGGCCCAGAAGCGCGGGGCCACCACCCGGGCGATCGGGTCGACGGCCATCATTTCCATTGCCGACAGCTGTTCGGTGGCCTTCATCAGGCCGATTTCGGCGGTGATGGCCGAGCCGGCGCGGCTGGCGAACAGCAGGGCAGCCACCACCGGCCCCAGTTCGCGCACCAGCGACAGCGCCACCAGGATGCCGAGCGCCTCCGAAGACCCGTAGCGCTGCAAGGTGTCGTAGCCCTGCAGGCCCAGCACCATGCCGACGAACAGGCCGGACACCAGGATGATGATCAGCGACAGCACGCCCGTGAAGTAGATTTCGCGGATCGTCAGGCCGAAGCGGCGCAGCGCCATGCCCGAATACATCAGGATGGCCAGCAGGAAACGGCTGGCGAAGCCCAGCCGCCAGACACGGTCGGTCACGCGCCGGCCAAGGCCGCGCAAGCCGCCTGAGAAGAAGTCATCGCGCACGCGGCGCCTCCCTATAGATTTGCTCGCCGAACGGCCGGGCCGGGTAGTGGTAGGACACGGGGCCGTCAGCCTCGCCCCAGATGAACTGATGGACGTAAGGCTCGTCCGAGCCGCGGATGTCTGCCGCCGAGCCTTGCGCGACGATCCTGCCTTCCGACACGAAATACACGTAGTCGACGATCTTCAGCGACTCCTGGATGTCGTGCGTCACGACGATGGAACTGATGCCCAGGGCATCGTTCAGCGTACGGATCAGCTGGCCGACGATGGACAGCGAGATCGGGTCCAGCCCGGCGAAAGGCTCGTCGTACATGATGAGGTCCGGATCGAGCGCGATGGCGCGAGCCAGCGCGACGCGGCGGGCCATGCCGCCGGAAAGCTCGGACGGCATCAGGTCGTGGGCGCCGCGCAGCCCGACCGCGTGCAGCTTCAGCATCACCAGGTCGCGGATCAGCTCCTCCGGCAGGTCGGTGTGCTCGCGCAGCTGGAAGGCGACGTTGTCGAACACGGACATGTCGGTAAAAAGCGCGCCGAACTGGAACAGCATGCCCATGCGGCGGCGCAGGGCGTAAAGCGCGTCGCCGTCGAGACCGGCCATGTCCTGGCCCAGCACCTTCACCTCGCCGGAGGTCGCCTTCAGCTGACCGCCGATCAGGCGGAGCGTGGTGGTCTTGCCGCAGCCCGACAAGCCCATGATCGCCACCACCTTGCCGCGCGGTATCTCCATATTGATGCCCTTGAGCACCGGCCTGCGGTCGTAGGTGAAGTTGACGTCGCTGAGCTTGACGAGGAGTTCGGTGGACACGGCATCTGCGCGGAATGATAAGCGGCGGATTTTAGCAGATGGCGCCGCCTGCCTTGCGCCGGCCCATCCGGCGCTGTGCCGAACGGATCGGTCAATCCGCCTTCACAGAGCCTTGACGAGCACCTTCGAGCGTCTCTGGAAGTTGTACAGCTCGCGCCGGCTCTTGGGCAGGCTGTCCACGTCCTGCTCCGCGAAGCCGCGTTCGATGAACCAGTGCGCCGTGCGGGTGGTCAGCACGAACAACCGCTTCAGCTTGAGCTTCCTGGCGCGCACCTCGATGTGGGCACGCAGCTGATCGCCATAGCCGACTTCGCGGTAATCCGGCATGACGGCAAGGCAGGCCAACTCGCCCGCCTTCTCGCTGGAGAACGGGTACAGCGCCGCGCAGCCGACGATCACGCCGTCGCGCTCGAGCACCGAGAAATGCCCCACTTCGGACTCGATGCGCTCGCGGCTGCGCCTGACCAGCGTGCCGTCGGCCTCGAGCGGCGCGATCAGCCCGAGGATGGAGCTGACGTCGCCAGCGCCGGCCTCGCGCACGCTCGCCAGCGGGGCTCTGGTCATCACCGTGCCAATGCCGTCGCGGGTGAAGAACTCCATCAGCATGGCGCCGTCGCGCTTGCGATTGAGGAAATGCACGCGGCCGACACCGCCGCGGCAGGCGGCAATGGCCCCCGGCAGCACGCGCGCCACTTCGGGAGCCTGCTTCGATTTCCTCGCCAACACCTCGGCATCGTCGGCGGTCAGCGCGTCGATGAGGCCACCCTTCTTGTCCACCAGTCCCGGCGCGTCGCTGAGGAACACCAGCTTGTCGGCCTTGATCGCCACGGCCACTGCCTCCGCCACTTCCTCCCAGGCGAGGTTGAAGATCTCTCCCGAAGGCGAGGCGCCGATCGGCGAAATCAGCACGACGTTCTCCTGCGCCAGGTCTGCGCGGATCTCCTCGGCGATGACGTGCCGCACCGCACCGGTGTACTGGAAGTCGATGCCCTCGACGATGCCGACCGGCTTGGCGGAAACATAGTTGCCGCTGGCGACGCGGAGGAAGCCGCCTGCCAGGGGCGTGTTGGGCAACCCCTGCGACAGCATCGCTTCGACTTCGATGCGGGTGACGCCGAGCGCGCGCTTGACGCATTCGAGGGTTTCGCCGTCGGTGATGCGCAAGCCATCGTGGAAACGCGGCGTCAGGCCGCGGCTCTTCATCTCGGCGTCGATCTGCGGACGCGCGCCGTGCACGAGGACCAGGCGTATGCCCATGCTGTCGAGCAGCGCGATGTCGTGGATCAGGGCCTGCGCGATGTCGGACTCGATCACCTCGCCGCCGAAGGCGATGACGAAGGTCTTGCCGCGAAAGGCGTGAATGTACGGGGCCGCCTGGCGGACCCAGGCCACCAGCCGCTTGTCGCTGTTCGGCGTCGTTTCGCTCATTTTTCCTGTTTCTTCTTCTTCGGTTTGATGACGTCCTTCTCTTCCTCGGTCTTCTGGTCGCCGTCCAGCGCCCTTTCCAGGCGCTCGCAAATCGTGCGGATCACCTTGACCCGCGCATAGTACTTGTCATTTGCCTCGACCAGGGTCCACGGCGCATTCCCGGTGCTGGTGCGATCGACCATGTCGCAGACGGCATTGTGGTACGCGTCCCACTTCTCGCGGTTGCGCCAATCCTCGTCGGTGATCTTGAAGCGCTTGAACTCGATCTTCTCGCGCTCCTTGAAGCGCTTCAGCTGCTCGTCCTTGCCGATCTGCAGCCAGAACTTCAGCACCACGGCGCCGGCCTCGACCAACTCGTGCTCGAAGTCGTTGATCTCCGTGTAGGCGCGCAGCCAGTCCGCTTCGGCGCAGAAGCCCTCGACGCGCTCGACCAGCACGCGGCCGTACCAGGAGCGGTCGAAGATGGTGACGCGCCCGGTGCGCGGGATATGCCGCCAGAAGCGCCACATGTACGGCTGGGCCCGCTCTTCCTCGGTCGGCGCCGCGATCGGCACGATCTGGTAGTCGCGCGCATCGAGCGAGGCCGTGACGCGCCGCACCGCGCCGCCCTTGCCGGCGGCGTCCGAGCCCTCGAAGACACAGATCAGCGACTTCTGCTTGAACCGCGGATCGCGTACCAGTTCGGACAGCTTGCCCTGCCACTTGGCGAGCTGGTTCTCGTAGTCCTTCTTGGCGATCTTGTGCGACAGATCGAGTTCGGACAGGACGTCGCGGCCGTCGAGGTTCACCGGCACCGGCGGGGCGACCGGCGTCGCCTGCTTCTCGGTGTCGGCCAGCCGCTGCTTCATCGCATCGAGCAGGATCTTGCCCGCCGTCAGCGAGCGATAGCGGTCGTCCTCGCCCTCGATGATCGTCCACGGCGCCCATGGAGTATTCGTCATGCGCAGGACATGCCCCACGACGTCCTGCAGCTTGTCGTAGGTCTTGAGCCGGTCCCAGTTCCACTTGGTGACGCGCCAGGCGGTGTGCGGATCCTTCTCCAAGGCCTTGAGCCGACGCTTCTGGCCGTCCTTGGTCAGGTGGAACCAGAACTTGAGGATCAGCGCGCCCTCGTTGACCAGCATCTGCTCGAAGCGGTTGATCTGGTCGATGCGCGCATCGACCGCGGCCTTGGTCATGTTGCCCTCGACGCGGTCGTGGATCGGGCTGGAATACCAGGAACCGGCGAAGATGCCGAGCCGTCCCTTCGGCGGCAGGGCCCGCCAATAGCGCCACATGAAGGGGCGCTGGCGCTCCTCGTCGGTCGGCGCCGAGAATGCCAGGGTGGAGATGTAGCGCGGGTCCATCCACTCGTAAAGGATGTTGATGGTCTCGCCCTTGCCAGCACCGTCCTGGCCGCTGACCAAAACGATGACCGGGAACTTGGCCTTTTCCTTCAACTCGTACTGCGCGTCGAGCAGCCAGGAACGCAGTTCCGGCACGGCCCTCTTGTAGGTTTCCTTGTCGATCTGGTGACCCAGTTCCGCGGACTCGAACATGGCAAGCCTCCCTAGAAATCGCCCCACAAGGCCAGCATCGCGGACATCGCGGCGATGCCGGCGGTCTCGGTACGCAGCACGCGCGGTCCCAGTCTGACGGGCGCGAAGCCCGCCGTCTCGATCGCGCGCACCTCCCCTTCTTCGAATCCGCCTTCCGGGCCGACCAGCAGCGTCACCGACGCGCCCGGCCGCGCCGCATCGCGCAGGCAGCGTTCGGACTCCGGTGCGAGAAACAGCCGGATGTCATTCTGCGACGCGGCCTGGCCGAGATATTGAGGCAAATCAAGCAGCGGCGCCACTGCCGGCACGCGATTCAGGCCGCATTGCTCGCAGGCGGCGACGGCGACCTGCTGCCAATGCCGCCCGCGGCGGTCCATGCGCTCGCCCGAGAGCTTGACCACGCTGCGACGGGCGGCGACCGGCTGGATGGCGGCCACGCCGAGTTCCGTGGCCTTCTGCACGATCCAGTCCATTTTGTCCGCAGCCGGCAGCGCCTGCACCAGCGTGAAGCGCAGAGGCGGCGCCCGGTCTTCCACCCTGAATTCCTGCAGGGTCGCGCGCAGCGACGGCCCGCTGCGCAGCAGGCGGGCGAACCACTCGCCGCCGCGGCCGTCGAACAGGGTGACCGGATCGCCGTCGCCGAGACGCAGGACCCGCGTCGCATGATGGGCCGCCTCGGCCGGCAGTTCTACTGTCGCACCGGGCGCCAGGCCGTCCGGGACGTGGAATCTCGGTAACATGCGGTCATTATAGAGAGACAGGAGCCGCATCATGGCCGCTACCCAACCCCCCGTCTGCAATTTCGGCTGGCATGCCCTTCCCTTCGACCTGCCCGGCGTCGATGGGAAGCGCCATACCCTGGAGTCTGCGCGCGGCCCGAACGGGCTGCTGGTGATGTTCATCTGCAACCACTGCCCCTACGTGAAGGCGGTGATCCATCGCATCGTGCGCGACGCCCGCGACCTGGCGAAGCTCGGTGTAGGCTCCATCGCGATCATGTCCAACGACCCGACCGAATACCCGGAGGACTCGTGGGACAACATGGTGCGGGTGGCTCGGGACTTCGACTTTCCCTTTCCCTACGTGCTGGACGAAAGCCAGGAGATTGCGAAAGCCTATGGCGCGGTATGCACGCCGGACTTCTTCGGCTTCAACGGAGCGCTGGAACTGCAGTACCGCGGACGGCTCGACGAGTCGCGCAAGGAGACGGCACCCGACGGCGCCCGGCGCGACCTCTACGAAGCGATGAAGGAAGTCGCCGCGACTGGCCGCGGGCCGCGCGAGCAGATCGCGAGCATCGGCTGCTCGATCAAGTGGCGCGCGTGAGCTTCGGCCGGCGCCGCGCGGAACCGACTACGTTCTCGGCGCCGCCGGCCAGCAGGAATTCCCGGAAGGCGGTGGCGATCGGCAGCAACTGCTTTTCGGCGCGATAGACGACGAACCACTGGCGCAGCACCGGGGTACCGCGCACCGGCAGCACCACCAGGCGGCCCGCCATGCGCTCGAGTCCGATGGTGTGTTCGGAGATGAACGCGACGCCCATGCCGGCCATCACGGCCTGCTTGATGGTCTCGTTGCCGCTCATCTCGAACACGGCGGTCGGCGTGAAGCCGACTTCGCCGAAGTAGCGCTCCATCGCGGTGCGCGTGCCCGAGCCAAGCTCGCGAATGATGAAGGTCTCGCCCTGGAGATCGGCGGGCTCCAGACGCTTGCGGGCTGCGAGCGGATGGTCGGGTGCCGCGATGATGACCAGCGGATGCGGCGCGAAGGCCTGGGCGATGGTCTCGAACTCCTGCGGCGGGCGGCCCATGATGGCAAGGTCGATCTCGTTGTTCGCCAGCTGATTGACGATCAGTTCGCGGTTGTGCACGCCCAGGCGCAACTGGACGCCGGGATGGCAGGCACGAAATTCGGTGAGCACGCGCGGCGCGAAGTACTTGGCGGTGGAAACGACGCCGATTCGCAGTTCGCCGCCCTTGACGCCCTTCATCGCGGCAAGCGACTCCTCGGCCTCGCGCAGCTGCAGGGCGACCAGGCGGGCGTGGCGCGCGACTTCCTCGCCGGCCGCGGTCAGGAAGATCTTTTTGCCGATCTGCTCGGTGAGCGGCAGGCCGGCCATTTCCTCCAGCTGCTTGACCTGCATGGAGACTGCCGGCTGGGTCAGGTGCAGTTCCTCCGCCGCGCGGGAAAAGGAAAGATGGCGCGCGACCGCCTCGAACACCCGCAACTGGCGCAGCGTCACGTTCTTCATTGAACCGCCCGGCGCATATTCTCCCCCATGGTGGAACGGCCATACCCCGCTTCGGCGGGCATCTTATCACCGCCATAAAAAACCATGAATTCACGGAAGCGCGAGGCCGGCTATCCTCTGCGCACCATGCTCAAAGCCCTAATCTTCGACGTCGACGGCACCCTCGCCGACACCGAGCGCGATGGTCATCGCGTCGCCTTCAACGCCGCCTTCCGGGAAGCCGGCCTGCCCTGGAACTGGGACATACCGCTCTATGGCAAGCTGCTGGCAGTCTCCGGCGGCAAGGAACGCCTGGCGCATTATGCGCGCGAGGTCGCCCCCGAACTCGCCTCGCGGCCCGACTTCGACGCTTTCCTTCGAAAGCTCCACACGCTCAAGACCGGACACTACGTGCGCCTGGTGGCCAGCGGCGCGGTGGAACTGAGACCCGGCGTGGCGAACCTGATCCGCGAGGCCCGCAAGGCCGGGCTCAAGCTGGCCATCGCGTCGACGACGTCGCCGGAAAACGTCAGTGCACTGCTGCGCTCCTCGCTGGCGTACGATGCCGAGAAGTGGTTCGACGTCATCGGCGCCGGCGATGTCGTGCCGGCGAAGAAGCCGGCGCCCGACATCTACCTGTGGGTGCTCGAGCGGCTCGGCGTGGCGGCGGACGAATGCATGGTCGTCGAGGATTCCGCCAACGGCGTCCGGGCCGCCTGCGCCGCCGGCATCCCGACGCTCGTCACCGAGAACGCCTACACGCGGGGCCAGGATTTCACCGGCGCCGTCGCGGTGCTTCCCGACCTCGGCGCCACGATTTTGGCTGAGGTGGAAGTATTACATAGAGCTTATAGTCAAGATCATTAATTCTGAATGTTCTTTATGGTTGGTCGCATCTAGTATTCGCTCCACGATCAAGCCGACCCGAAGGAGAGAGAGATGGATCAATCGAATCGCTACGCCGACCTGAGCCTCAAAGAAGAAGACCTTATCAAGGGCGGCAAGCACATCCTGTGCGCCTACCGGATGAAGCCCAAGGCGGGCACCAGCTACCTCGCCGGCGCCGCCCACTTCGCCGCCGAATCCTCGACGGGCACCAACGTCGAGGTTTGCACCACCGACGATTTCACGCGCGGCGTCGACGCCCTCGTCTATTACATCGACGAGGCGAAGGAGGACATGCGCATCGCCTATCCGCTCGAACTGTTCGACCGCAACGTCATCGACGGACGCATGATGCTGGTGTCGTTCCTGACGCTCACCATCGGCAACAACCAGGGCATGGGCGACATCGAGTACGCCAAGATGGTCGACTTCTACGTGCCGCCCGAAGTCATCCGCCAGTTCGACGGCCCTTCGGTCAACATCGTCGACATGTGGCGCATCCTCGGCCGGCCGATCGAGAACGGCGGCTACGTCGCGGGCACCATCATCAAGCCCAAGCTGGGCCTGCGTCCCGAGCCCTTCGCCAAGGCGGCCTACGAATTCTGGCTCGGCGGCGACTTCATCAAGAACGACGAACCGCAGGGCAACCAGGTGTTCGCCCCGCTCAAGAAGACCATTCCTCTCGTGTATGACGCCATGAAGCGCGCCATGGACGAAACCGGCGAGGCCAAGCTGTTCTCGATGAACATCACCGCCGACGACCACTACGAGATGCTGGCGCGCGCCGATTTCGCCCTCGAGACCTTCGGTCCGGACGCCAACAAGCTGGCCTTCCTGGTGGACGGCTACGTCGGCGGCCCCGGCATGGTCACCACGGCCCGCCGCAATTACCCCAACCAGTTCCTGCACTACCATCGCGCCGGCCACGGCGCCGTCACCTCGCCCTCCGCCAAGCGCGGCTACACCGCCTTCGTGCTGGCGAAGATGTCGCGGCTCCAGGGCGCTTCCGGCATCCACGTCGGGACCATGGGCTACGGCAAGATGGAGGGCGAAGGCAACGACAAGATCATCGCCTACATGATCGAGCGCGACGAATGCCAGGGTCCCGTCTATTACCAGAAGTGGGATGGCATCAAGGCCACGACGCCGATCATTTCCGGCGGCATGAACGCGCTGCGCCTGGTCGGCTTCTTCGAGAACCTCGGCCACGGCAACGTCATCAACACGGCCGGCGGCGGCTCCTACGGCCACATCGATTCCCCGGCAGCCGGCGCCAAGTCGCTGCGGCAGGCCTACGAATGTTGGAAGGCGGGCGCCGATCCGATCGAATGGGCCAAGACGCACCGCGAATTCGCGCGCGCCTTCGACTCCTTCCCGCAAGATGCCGACAAGCTGTTCCCGGGCTGGCGCGACAAGTTGAGCAGCCACCGCTGACCCCTCCTGCCGGCCGACCTTGATGAGAGAGTCCCTTATTCCAATGATAAGAAAAAGTGAATGGCGCTTATGGAGGGCGGCGGGTAGAGTGCGCCGGTCGGTTCGGGAAGGTTCCCGGACTTGCACTTCTCCACTCCCTCTGGCGATTTGCCAGATTTGCCCCGCCCCGCGAGGGGCGGGGAATTTTCTCGCCGCATCGGAGAAGGAGAGGCAGCATCATGCATGACGGCCGCACCACGCTGACGCAGTTCATCATCGAGGAGCAGCGGCGCGTCAAGGGCGCCACGGGCGACTTCTCGGCCCTCCTCAACGACATTGCCACCGCCTGCAAGTCGATCAGCCACGCCATCTCGCGCGGCTGCCTGAGCGCAGGCGCCGAGGACCCGCAGGTCTTCCTCGAGCACGCCGCCAACGAATACATCGTCAAGTCCAACATCTGGACGGGGCGGCTTGCGGGCATGGCTTCCGAGGAAACCGCGGACGTTACCCCGATCCCCGCGCAATACCCGCGCGGCAAGTACCTGCTGGTCTTCGACCCGCTCAACGGCTCGGGCAACCTCGACATCAACTTCCTGACCGGCACCATCTTCGCGGTGCTGCGGGCGCCCGCCGGCAAGAAGGACGTCACCGCAGCGGATTTCCTGCAGCCGGGCAACAAGATCGCGGCGGCCGGCTTCGTGCTGTACGGCGCATCGACGCGGCTGGTCCTGACTACCGGCGACGGCGTCAACGGCTTCATGCTCGACAACGAGATCGGCGAATTCGTGCTGACTCACAAGAACATGCGCATTCCCGGCGACGCCAGCACCTTCGCCATCAACGCCTCGAACGAACGCTTCTGGGAGCCGCCGGTGCGGCGCTACGTCCAGGAATGCCTGGCCGGCAAGACCGGGCCGCGCGGCCGCGACTTCGGCATGCGCTGGGTCGCCTCGCTGATCGCCGAGGCCTACCGCGTGCTGACGCGCGGCGGCGTCTTCCTCTATCCGGTCGACGAGAAGACGCGCAGCCAGGGCGGCCGGCTCGGCCTAATCTACGAAGCCAACCCGATCGCGTTCATCATGGAGCAGGCAGGCGGCGCGGCCATTACGGGGCGCAATCGCATCCTCGATGTCGTGCCGAACGAGCTGCACCAGCGCGCGCCCTTCATCTTCGGCTCGAAGGACGAGGTCGATCGGCTCTTCGAGTACCACAAGGAGTACGTCGAAGGCCGCGACCAGGCCTACGATCTGCCGCTGTTCAGCAACCGCTCGCTGTTCCGCCACGAATAACGTCTCGCAGGGAGTCCTTCCATGTCGGTCAAGCATCCCGTCATCGCCATCACCGGTTCCTCCGGCGCCGGCACCTCCACGGTCACCAAGACCTTCCAGCACATCTTCCGCCGCGAGAACGTCACGGCCGCGATCGTCGAAGGCGATTCCTTCCATCGCTACGATCGCAAGGCGATGAAGGAGGCGGTGGCCGCCGCCGGCAAGGAAGGCAACAGCAACTTCTCGCACTTCGGCCCCGAGGCCAACCTGCTGGAGGAACTGGAGTCCCTGTTCAAGACTTACGGCGAAACGGGAACCGGCCGGCGCCGCTACTACCTCCACAACGAGGAGGAAGCCGCGCCGTACAAGCAGGACCCGGGCACCTTCACGCCCTGGGCCGAAATCCCGAGCGGCACCGACGTGCTGTTCTACGAGGGCCTGCACGGTGCCGCCGTCACCGACAAGGTCAACGTGGCCCAGCACGCCGACCTGCTGATCGGCGTGGTCCCGATCATCAACCTGGAGTGGACGCAGAAGCTGCATCGCGACAAGAAGGCGCGCGGCTACTCGACCGAGGCCGTAGTCGACACCATCCTGCGCCGCATGCCGGACTACGTGAACTACATCTGCCCGCAGTTCTCGAAGACCCACGTCAACTTCCAGCGCGTGCCGACGGTGGACACTTCCAACCCCTTCGTCACCCGCGACATCCCGACGGCCGACGAAAGCTTCGTCATCATCCGCTTCGCCAACCCGAAGGGCATCGACTTCCCCTACCTGCTGTCGATGATCCACGACTCCTTCATGTCGCGCCCCAACAGCATCGTGATCCCGGGCGGCAAGATGGAGCTGGCGATGCAACTGATCTTCACGCCGATGATCCTGCGCCTGATGGAGAACCGCCGCCGCGCCATCTCGATTTGAGGCCGGATCGGCCGTCCGGGAGGACGGTCGACTCGGCTGCAACATCAAGGATTTACCAAACAATCCCCGATTAACCGATAATTGACGGTTTTTCCGGGATCGATACCCGAGGAAGCCCCATGACTGCCACTTTCAGCGATTTCGAACCGCCTGTCTTCAACAACCTGACGAGCGCCATCCGCGCGCTGGCGATGGACGCCGTCCAGAAGGCCAACTCGGGCCACCCGGGCGCGCCGATGGGCATGGCCGAGATCGCCGAGGTGCTGTGGAACCACCACCTCCGGCACAACCCGGCGAACCCCAAGTGGGCCGACCGCGACCGCTTCGTGCTGTCGAACGGCCACGGCTCGATGCTGATCTACGCGCTGCTGCACCTGACCGGCTACGACGTGTCGATCGACGACATCAAGAACTTCCGCCAGTTGCATAGCAAGACCCCGGGCCACCCCGAATACGGCTACACCCCCGGCGTCGAGACCACCACCGGCCCGCTCGGCCAGGGCATCACCAACGCCGTGGGCATGGCGATGGCCGAGAAGCTGCTGGCCGCCGAGTTCAACAAGCCCGGCCACGAAATCGTCGATCACCGCACCTGGGTGTTCCTCGGCGACGGCTGCCTGATGGAAGGCATCTCCCACGAGGCCTGCTCGCTGGCCGGCACCTGGGGCCTGGGCAAGCTTACCGCCTTCTGGGACGACAACGGCATCTCCATCGACGGCCACGTCGAGGGCTGGTTCACGGAGGACATCCCGAAGCGCTTCGAGGCCTATGGCTGGCACGTCGTGCCGAACGTGAACGGCCACGACCCCGAAGCCCTGAACAAGGCCATCGAAGCCGCCAAGAAGGTCACCGACAAGCCCTCGCTGATCTGCTGCAAGACGGTCATCGGCGCCGGTTCACCCAACAAGCAGGGCACCCACGACGTCCATGGCGCGCCGCTCGGCGACGCCGAGATCGCGGCCGTCCGCCCGCACATCGGCTGGAACTTTGGCCCCTTCGAAATCCCGAAGGAAGTCTACGAGGCCTGGGACGCCCGTAAGAAGGGCGCCGACTGGGAAGGCACCTGGAACAAGAAGTTCGAGCACTACGCCAAGGCCTTCCCGGCCGAGGCCGCCGAGTTCAAGCGCCGCATGGCGGGCGAACTGCCGGCCAACTGGCCGGAGCACGCGAGGAAGTCGATCGAGGCCGTCAATGCCAAGGCCGAAACCGTCGCCACCCGCAAGGCCAGCCAGATCGCCATCAATGCGCTGGCCCCGGCCCTGCCCGAGTTCCTCGGCGGCTCGGCCGACCTGACCGGCTCGAACCTGACCAACTGGACCGGCTGCAAGCACGTTTCCGGCAAGTCGACCGGCAACTACATCTCCTACGGCGTGCGCGAGTTCGGCATGTCGCACATCATGAACGGCATGGCGCTGCACGGCGGCCTGCTGCCCTTCGGCGGCACCTTCCTGATGTTCTCGGAGTACGCCCGCAACGCCCTGCGCATGTCGGCGCTGATGAAGCAACGCGTGATCTACGTGTTCACCCACGACTCCATCGGCCTCGGCGAAGACGGCCCGACGCACCAGCCGGTCGAACAGATCGCCACGCTGCGCATGATCCCCAACATGGACCTCTGGCGTCCCTGCGACACCGTCGAGACCATGGTGGCCTGGACCAGCGCAGTCGAGAAGACGAGCGGCCCGACCTCGCTGGCGCTGTCGCGCCAGAACCTGCCATTCGTCGCGCGCGACGCCGCCACCCTAGAGAACATCAAGCGCGGCGGCTACGTCATCTCGGAAGCCAAGGGCGCGCCCAAGGCCGTGATCCTCGCCACCGGCTCGGAAGTCGACCTGGCGCTCAAGGCCCAGGCCGAACTGGCCCAGAAGGGCGTCGCCGTCCGCGTGGTCTCGATGCCGAGCACCAATGTCTTCGACCGCCAGGACAAGGCCTACCGCGACAGCGTGCTGCCCGCGGGCCTGCCGCGCATCGCGGTGGAAGCCGGCGTCACCGGCGGCTGGTACAAGTACGTGGGTCTCGACGGCGCGGTGGTCGGCCTCGATCGCTTCGGCGAATCCGCCCCCGCCGGCGTGCTGTTCAAGGAATTCGGCTTCACCGTGGCGAACGTTGTGAAGGCCGTGGAGTCGACCCTCTAATTTCATCATCCCTGGGAGTGAAAATATGGCAATCAAGGTAGGCATCAACGGATTCGGTCGCATCGGCCGCATGGTGTTCCGCGCGGTGGCGAAGGAAGCCGAGTTCTCCGACATCGAGATCGTCGGCATCAACGACCTGCTCGAGCCCGACTATCTCGCCTACATGCTGAAGTACGACTCCGTGCACGGCAACTTCAAGGGCGACATCAAGGTCGACGGCAACAGCCTGATCGTCAACGGCAAGAAGATCCGCCTCACCGCCGTCAAGGATCCGGCCGAACTCAAGTGGAGCGAGATCGGCGCCGACCTGGTGATCGAATCGACCGGCCTGTTCCTGACCAAGGAGACCTGCGAGAAGCACCTCGCCGCCGGCGCCAAGAAGGTCGTCCAATCGGCCCCGTCGAAGGACGACACGCCGATGTTCGTCTACGGCGTGAACCACACCAAGTACGCCGGCGAGAAGATCGTCTCCGCCGCGTCCTGCACCACCAACTGCCTGGCGCCCGTCGCCAAGGTGCTGAACGACAACTGGGGCATCAAGCGCGGCCTGATGACCACGGTGCATGCCGCCACGGCGACTCAGAAGACCGTCGACGGCCCGTCCAACAAGGATTGGCGCGGCGGCCGCGGCATCCTGGAGAACATCATCCCGTCCTCCACCGGCGCCGCCAAGGCCGTCGGCAAGGTGATCCCCGAGCTCAACAAGAAGCTGACCGGCATGGCCTTCCGCGTGCCGACCTCCGACGTCTCGGTGGTCGACCTCACGGTCGAACTCTCCAAGGACGCCAGCTACGAAGACATCTGCAAGGCGATGAAGGCTGCCTCGCAGGGCGAACTGAAGGGCGTGCTCGGCTACACCGACGAGAAGGTCGTCGCCACCGATTTCCGCGGCTGCGCCACGCCGTCCGTGTTCGATGCCGAAGCCGGCATCGCGCTGGATCCGACCTTCGTCAAGGTCGTGTCCTGGTACGACAACGAGTACGGCTACACCTGCAACATGCTCCGCTTCGTCAAGCACGTCGCGAAGTAAGCCCGCCGGAAATCCGCAATCCAACCGCCGCGCCTCCGTGAGGTGCGGCGGTTCAGTGGCCGATTTCCCCAAATTCCCGGAGACAAGAACATGACCTTCAAGCGTCTCACCGATTTCGATCTCAAGGGCAAGCGCGTCTTCATCCGCGCCGACCTCAACGTGCCCGTCAAGGACGGCAAGGTGACGTCCGACGCCCGCATCACCGCGTCCATGCCGACCATCGAGCACTGCGTCAAGGCCGGCGCCAAGGTGATGGTCACCTCCCACCTCGGCCGTCCCGAGGAAGGCGTGTTCACCGAAGAGAATTCGCTCAAGCCGGTGGCCGACGTGATGTCGCAGAAACTCGGCAAGCCGGTGCGCCTGGTGCGCGATTGGGTCGACGGCGGCTTCACGGTCGAAGCCGGCGAAGTCGTATTGCTCGAAAACTGCCGCTTCAACAAGGGCGAGAAGAAGAACGTCGAGGCGACGGCGAAGAAATACGCCGCGCTGTGCGACCTCTTCGTGATGGATGCCTTCGGCACCGCCCACCGCGCCGAGGCCTCGACTTACGGCGTCGCCGAGTTCGCTCCGGCCGCCTGCGCCGGCCTCCTGGTCGCCGAGGAACTGGAAGCCCTGGCCAAGGCCCTGGCGAATCCGGCCCGGCCAATGGTCGCCATCGTCGGCGGCTCCAAGGTCTCCACCAAGCTCACCGTGCTCGAAGCCCTGTCCGAGAAGTGCGATCAGCTGGTCGTCGGCGGCGGCATCGCCAACACTTTCCTCGCCGCCTCCGGCAAGCCGGTCGGCAAGTCGCTGTGCGAGGCCGACCTGATTCCCACGGCCAAGACGCTGATGGAAAAGATGGCGAGGCGCGGCGCGACCATCCCGATCGCGCCCGACGTGGTCGTCGGCAAGAAGTTCGACGCCAACGAGCCGGCGGTGCAGAAGAGCGCCGACGCGGTGGCCGACGACGACATGATCTTCGACATCGGCCCGAAGGCCACCCAGGACCTGGTCGACATCATCATGAAGGCCGGCACCGTGGTCTGGAACGGTCCCGTCGGCGTGTTCGAGTTCGACCAGTTCGGCGCCGGCACCCAGGCCATCGCCAAAGCCATCGCCGAGACCAAGGCCTTCACCCTGGCCGGCGGCGGCGACACCATCGCGGCGATCCAGAAGTACGACATCTACGACAAGGTCTCGTACATCTCGACCGCGGGCGGCGCGTTTCTCGAATACCTCGAGGGCAAGGTGCTGCCGGCCGTCGCGATGCTGGAACAGCGGGCCAAGGGCTGAGTCCAATCGAGGGGCCGCAGCCGCGGCCCTTTTTCCCTTGACGACCCGGACTCCGATTCCATGCACCGATTCACCAAGATCGTCGCCACCCTCGGGCCGGCCTCCAGCACTCTCCAGGTGCTTGACGGCCTCGTCGCGGCCGGCATCGACGTGGTACGCCTGAACTTCTCGCACGGGACGCCGGCCGACCACCGCGCGCGGCTGGACGCGCTGCGCGAAGCCATGCGCCACCATGGCCGGACGGTGGGCGTGATGGCCGACCTGCAAGGCCCGAAGATCCGCGTCGGCAAGTTCGCCGGCAGCAAGGTGCTGCTGAAGGCAGGCCAGGCCTTCATCCTCGACGCCGCCTGCCGCATGGGCGACGCCGAGCGGGTCGGCCTCGACTATCCGGAGCTCGTCGACGACGTGGAGCCCGGCGACGTGCTGCTGCTGGACGATGGCCGCATCGTCATGGACGTCACGGCGATCGAGGGCCACGAGATCCACTGCCTGGTGCGCCACGGCGGAGAACTGTCGAACAACAAGGGCATCAACAAGCGCGGCGGCGGACTATCGGCGCCGGCGCTGACGCCCAAGGACATGGAGGACATCCGCACCGCGGCCGAGCTGGCGGTGGACTACGTCGCGGTCTCCTTCCCCAAGTCCGGCAAGGACCTGCAGCAGGCGCGCGAACTGCTGCGCGAAGCAGGTTCCAGCGCCATGCTGATCGCCAAGATCGAGCGCGTCGAGGCGGTCGAGAACCTCGAGAACATTCTCGACGCCTGCGACGGCGTGATGGTGGCCCGCGGCGATCTCGCCGTCGAGGTCGGCGATGCCGCCGTGCCCGCGCTGCAGAAGCGCATCATCCGAACCGCGCGCGAATGCAACCGCTTCGTCATCACCGCCACCCAGATGATGGAGTCGATGATCCACTCCCCCGTGCCGACGCGCGCGGAGGTATCGGACGTCGCCAACGCCGTGCTCGACGGCACCGATGCCGTGATGCTGTCGGCGGAGACCGCTGCCGGTGAATACCCGGTCGAAACGGTCGAGGCCATGGCCCGCATCTGCGTCGAGGCCGAGAAGTCCATGGACCTCTCGCTCGACGCCCACTTCCTGAACCGGGTGTTCACCCGCATCGACCAGTCGATCGCCATGGCGGCGCTGTTCGCCGGCTACCACCTGAAGGTCAAGGCGATCGCGGCGATGACCCAGTCGGGCTCCACGGCCCTTTGGATGAGCCGGCTCAACAGCGGCGTCCCGATCTATGCCTTGACACCCGAGATCAGCACCCGTTACAAATGCAGCATTTTCAGGGGCGTGACGCCGCTGCTGACGGGCGACGCCGGCCACAACCGCGACGAGATGCTGCGCAGCGCGGAACAGGAGTTGATCCGTGCCGGCGCCGTCGTGCCGGGCGACCTCATCGTGCTCACCATCGGAGAGCCGATCGGCGAGCCCGGCGGCACCAATACCCTGAAGCTCGTGAAGGTCGGCGAGCGCAGGTCGAACCATTGAACCTACAAGGAGATAAGTTTCATGGCACTCGTTTCGATGCGACAGTTGCTGGATCACGCAGCCGAGAACGGCTACGGCCTGCCGGCGTTCAACGTCAATAACCTGGAACAGATCCAGGCCATCATGGAAGCGGCAGAGGAAACCAACAGCCCGGTCATCATGCAGGGCTCCGCCGGCGCCCGCAAGTACGCCGGCGAGGCCTACCTGCGCCACCTGATCGAAGCCGCCATCGAAACCCATCCCGACATCCCGATCGTGATGCATCAGGACCACGGCGCCAGCCCGTCCATTTGCATCCAGTCGATGCGTTCCGGCTTCTCGAGCGTCATGATGGACGGCTCGCTGCTCGAGGACGCCAAGACGCCCTCCTCCTTCGACTACAACGTCAAGACCAGCAAGCACGTCGTGGACATCGCGCACGCCATCGGCGTCTCGGTCGAGGGCGAACTGGGCTGCCTCGGCTCGCTGGAAACCGGCAAGGGCGAAAAGGAAGACGGCCACGGCGCCGAAGGCACGCTGTCGCACGACCAGTTGCTGACCGACCCCAACGAAGCGGCCGAATTCGTCAAGGCCACCGGCGTCGACGCGCTGGCCATCGCCATCGGCACCAGCCACGGCGCCTACAAGTTCACGCGTCCGCCCACGGGCGCCGTGCTGCGCATCGACCGCATCAAGGAAATCCACGCGCGCATCCCGAACACGCACCTCGTCATGCACGGCTCCTCCTCCGTGCCGCAGGACTGGCTGAAGATCATCAACCAGTTCGGCGGCGCCATGGGCGAGACCTACGGCGTGCCGGTCGAGGAAATCGTCGAGGGCATCAAGCACGGCGTGCGCAAGGTCAACATCGACACCGACCTGCGCATGGCCTCGACCGGCGCCATCCGCAAGTACATGGCGGAGAACCCCAAGGACTTCGACCCGCGCAAGTACCTCGCCGCCGCGCGCAAGGCCATGAAGGAAATCTGCAAGGCGCGCTACGAGGCCTTCGGCTGTGCCGGCCAGGCGTCGAAGATCAAGCCCGTCAGCCTCGAAAAGATGGCAGAGCGCTACAAGAAGGGCGAGCTGAACGCTGTCGTGAAGTAAGCCCCAGGAGGCCGCGCTCGCAGGCCGTCCGGCGCAAGCCGGGCGGCCTTCTTCTTTTTGCCCTCTAGGCGGCCACCATCACGCAGTTGCGGCCCGCCGCCTTGCCGCGATAGAGGGCTTGGTCCGCGCGCCTGACGCCCACATCCATGGCCTCGCCGCAGCCGTGACTGACGACGCCGAAGGTCATGCTGACGGAAATCTCTGCCTCGCCGCAGCGCACGGCCGACCCGGCGATTTCCGAGCATAGGGCCTCGAGGGTCGCTCGCGCCGCATCCAGATCGCCCTCCGGCATCACGACGAGAAATTCGTCCCCGCCCCAACGCGCCACGAAGTCCGTCTTGCGAAGCCGGCTGCGCAGCCGCTCCGCAATCTCGCAGATGACGGCATCGCCGCAGTCGTGCCCGTAGCGGTCGTTGATCGTCTTGAAATTGTCGATATCGCCGAGCGCGACCGCCACGGTCCCCCCCGACGCCGAAAGGCCCGCGATCGGGCTCGCGCCGCCTTCCATGCGCCGCCTGTTGTAGAGCCCCGTAAGCGGATCGGTGATGGCGAGATCCTTCAGGCGCGCCAGGGACAACTGCGTGGCATTGCGGAAATAGAGACAGGCCGAGGTGAGCGCCGCGAACGCGATAAGCATGTTCGCCGCGCTTACATACGAAACGAGGCCGGGATAGCCGAACGAGTACGCGATGTCGTGCGCGAGCACGTTGCCCGCCACGTAGGTCGCCGCAAAGGCGCCGGCGATCGCGCTCATGGTCCACGGTCCCCAGCGTCCGTTGAACATGATGAAGGGGATTGCTGCCCAAAGGTAGTACTGGAATCCGGGGGCAAGGCCGAGAAGCATCATGCAGCAGACCGCGTGAACGTAGACTTCGGCAAGGGCCAGCGGAACGGCCGCGGCAGCTGCGCCGCGCCTGATGGCGCGCACGCAGGCGGTCCAGACCGCCACGCTGCCGACGTTGAGCAACGCCAGCGGAAGGGCGCCGACCAGCGCGAAATACGCGATCAGCCCCGCATGTACGGCGGCGCCCATGTATGCCACGGCCACGATGATCAGGTACATGTGGCGCAGGCGCTTCGATGCCGCATTCCGGTTGTAGTGCATGGTCATGGCAGGACAAGCGATGCGTTCAGCGGCCATTTTCCGACGAAGCCCCGCCAATATCAAGGATGACGGTAGGGCCGTGTAAGAACTTCACCGCCAGGTAAATATTCCCTTCCTGCCGTCGCGAAATCTTGCGAACGCGGCGCGCGGTGCGGGCTGCCCGGGGCGCCTGCTCGTCGGCATGGCGATTGCTGCCAGCGGAGCACCCTTCATTCAAGGAGACGGCCATGCCCACCACTTCCACCCATGCCTCCACCGAACGCTCCCGCAGCCGCGCCGACAGTGCCGCGCACCGCGAAGTCATCGAGATGCTCAAGGACGACCACAAGCGCGTGCTGCGCGCCTTCCGCGAATTCGAGCGGATGAACCCGCACGAGGACCCCGAGCGCTGCCAGGAACTCGTGTCGCAGACCTGCGCCGAACTGCAGCTGCACACCGAGCTCGAGGAGAAATGCTTCTACCCCGCGGCGCGGCACGGCGTCCGCGAGGAGGACCTGATCGAAGAGGCCGAGGTCGAGCACCTGGCGGCCAAGCGGATGCTCGATGACCTGAAGAAGATGAGTCCCGAAGACGAGAAGTTCGCCGCCACCTTCAAGGTCCTCGGCGAGTACGTCAAGCACCACGTTCGCGAGGAGGAGCACGAGATCTTCCCGCAGCTGTCCCGCGCCAAGCTCGATTGGCAGCACCTGCAGGAGGACATGCAGGAGCAGCGCAAGTCGCTCATGCAGCAGATCATGCCGCAGCAGTCGCAGTCGGGCTGATTACCGCTGTCGGCGGCGCTAGCGGTGGCGGGCCTGCGCCAGCAGCGCCAGACGCCGCTTGATCTCGGGAAGCGCCGCCGTTGCCGCCTTCTCCCCTTCGAGCACGGCGAGATGGCGTCCCTGGAAATCGGTGGCCGCAACGTCGGCCAGTTGCGGGCGGATCACGACGTCGGCTTCGGCCAGTTCGAAGCGGCTGATGGAATTGCCCATGATGGCGAAGGTCTGCAGCAGCACACCGACCGTATTCTGCGTCTTGCCGTTCTGCGGCTTGGCGGAGATGTCGACCGCAATCACCAGGTCGGCGCCGAGCGATCGGGCGGTGCGAACGGGAACGGGGCTGACCAGTCCGCCGTCGACGTACTCGCGACCGTTGATGCTGACCGGCTGGAACACGCCGGGAACGCAGCTGGAGGCGCGCACGGCCATCCCGGTATTGCCGGTTCGGAACACTACCGGTTCGCCCGAATGCAAATCGGTCGCGACGACCGCGAAGGTGCGGCTGAGCTTCTCGAGCGGCCGGTTGTCCACCGCGCGATTGATGAAATTCTGCAGGGCTTCGCCCTTGAAGACCCCGCGATCGGGGAGCGACCAGTCGCTTACCTGCGCCTCGTCCATCTTCAGTGCGGCCTGCTGGAGCTGGTAGCCGTTGTTGCCCGCCGCGTAGAGCGCCCCGACCACCGATCCCGCACTGGTTCCGACGACGATGTCGGGCACGATGCCCTGGGCTTCGAGGGCCTTGATGACGCCGATGTGGGCGAATCCGCGCGCCGCGCCGCCGCCCAGCGCCAGGGCGATCTTCGGTGGAACGGGCGCCGGGGCCGGAGGCGCCGTCGCGCATCCGGCAAGTGCAGTCGCGGCCAGGAAGGCCGCCAGGAGGCGCCGACGCGAAATCATGGCGCGGCATGCTAACACACCGACGATAGGGTCTTCGCCGCCGGCGGCGTGGCGGGACGGCAAGGGCATCCCGGCGGGCCCCACCTTCCGGCATACCCATGGCTCCGGGAAGCTGCGATAATCCGCCCTTCGCCAACGGCAAATGCATCACCGCCATGGATATCCGCTCCCACACCTTCGACCGCATCCGCCGCTTCTTCGGTACCGGCCTCGACATCGTCGAGTACGTCGGCCTGCTGGTCATCGCCTTCGCCACGACGGCCGCGATGTACCACGAAGTTACCGCGATGTTCGAGGCCAAGTGGGTCGCCCTGGCCGACCTGCTGCTGATGTTCCTCTACCTCGAGGTGCTGGCGATGATCGGGCAGTACTTCAAGTCCGGCCACCTGCCGGTGCGCTATCCGCTCTACATCGCCATGGTGGCGCTCGCGCGCTACCTGGTGCTGGACCTCAAGGAATTGACGGAGCTGCGCATGCTGGCCGTGGCGGCCGCCATCCTGCTCATCACCCTCGGCGTGCTGATCATCCGCTTCGGCCACGTGCGCTATCCCTACGAGGAAGACCTGGCGCGGGCCGGCCATAAACCCTACGTTCGCGAATAGCGAGTCATCATCATGAACCCACCCCTTTTCGAATCCTCCATTTCCAGCCTGCCGCTGATCGCTCGCGGCAAAGTGCGCGACATCTACGCCGTCGGCGAAGACAAGATGCTGATCGTCACCTCGGACCGGCTGTCGGCCTTCGACGTCATCCTGCCCGACCCCATTCCCGGCAAGGGCGAGGTGCTCACCGAGGTGGCCGATTTCTGGTTCGGCAAGCTCGCGCACGCCATCCCCAACCAGTTGACCGGGATCGATCCCGAGTCGGTGGTGGCGAACGACGCCGAGCGTGCGCAGGTGCGCGGCCGCTCGCTCGTGGTCAAGCGCCTCAAGCCGCTGCCGATCGAGGCGGTGGTGCGCGGCTACCTGATCGGCTCGGGTTGGAAGGACTACCAGGCCACGGGCAAGGTCTGCGGCATCGAATTGCCGCCCGGCCTAAAGCTGGCGCAGCAGCTGCCCGAAGCCATCTTCACGCCGGCCACCAAGGCCGAGATGGGCGAGCACGACGAGAACATCGACTACGCGTCCGTCGAGAAGCTGATCGGCAGCGAGCTGGCGCGCCAGGTCAAGGACGTCTCGCTGCGCCTGTACAAGGAGGCGGCCGGCTTCGCCCGCGTGCGCGGCATCATCATCGCCGACACCAAGTTCGAATTCGGCCTCGATGCGCAGGGCAGGCTGCACCTGATCGACGAAGTGCTGACCCCCGATTCCTCGCGCTTCTGGCCGGCCGACCAGTACCAGGTCGGCATCAGCCCGCCTTCGTTCGACAAGCAGTTCGTGCGCGACTACCTGGAGACCCTCGATTGGAACAAGCAGGCGCCGGGACCGCGCCTGCCGCCGGAAATCATCGAGAAGACCGGCGCCAAGTACCGCGAAGCGCTCTATCGCCTCACCGGCACCATGCTGACCTGAGTTTCGGCCCGCCATCCTGCGGGCCGAACCGGCCTTCCCGCGTGCGATCTAACCCGCTGCCTCGCACGCTGGAAGGCATTTCCATTCCGGACGGACAAGCCATGAACAATCCCTTGCTGGATTTCTCCGGACTGCCGCGCTTCGACGCCGTGCAACCCGAACACGTCGCCCCCGCCATCACTAACTTGCTGGCAGAGAACCGCGCGCTCATCAAGCGCATCGCCGCCCCCGAGGCACCGGCGACCTGGGACGGCTTCGCCCAGCCGCTGATCGACGGCAGCGAGCGCCTGTCGCGGGCCTGGGGCATCGTCGGCCATCTTCACTCGGTCAACGACGTGCCGGCCTGGCGCGACGCCTACAACGCAATGCTGCCGGAAGTCTCGCGCTTCTACGCCGAGGTGGGCCAGAACCTGGCGCTGTTCGGCAAGTACAAGAAGCTGCGCGACGGCGCCGAATACCCGGCGCTGCCGCCGGCCCGACGGCGCATCGTCGACAACGAGATCCGCGATTTCCGCCTCTCCGGCGCCGAACTGCCCGACGACCAAAAGCCTCGCTTCCAGGAGATCCAGGAGGAGCTCGCGTCGCTCGCCGCGAAGTTCGCCGAGAATCTGCTCGACGCGACCAACGCCCACGCCGAATGGGTGACCGACGAGGCAGGGCTCGCCGGCCTGCCGGAAGATGCCAGGAATGCCGCGCGTGCCGCTGCGGAGAAGGACGGCCAGCCGGGATGGAAATTCACCCTGCACGCACCCTCCTACATCCCGGTGATGCAGTACGCGGACGACCGCGACCTGCGCGCCCGCATGTACCGGGCGTACGCGACGCGCGCCTCCGAGTTCGGCAAGCCGGAGTGGGACAACGGACCGCTGATCGAGCGCATGCTCAAGCTGCGCGCCGAGGAGGCGGCAATGCTCGGCTACCCGAACTTCGCCGCAGTCTCGCTGGTGCCGAAGATGGCCCAGTCGGCGGCCGAGGTCGCCGCCTTCCTGCGCGACATGGCGGCCAAAGCGAAGCCCTTCGCCGAGAAGGACATCGCCGAACTGCGCGATTTCGCGCGCCGCGAGCTGGGCATGGAGAAGCTGGAGAGCTGGGACCTCGCCTGGGCGTCGGAAAGACTCAAGCTTGCCCGCTACGCGTTCTCGGACACCGAGGTCAAGCAGTACTTCCCCGAGCCCAAGGTGATCGCCGGCCTGTTCCACGTCATCGAGACTCTGTTCGGCGTCAAGCTGGAGGCGGACAGCGCGCCGGTCTGGCATCCCGCGGTGCGCTTCTTCCGCATCGTGCGCGACGGCCGCCTGGTCGGGCAGTTCTACGTGGATCTCTACTCGCGCGACACCAAGCGCGGCGGCGCCTGGATGGACGAGGCGATCACGCGGCGCAGGATCGTCGCCGGCCTGCAGACGCCGGTCGCCTACCTGAACTGCAACTTCCCCTCCCCTGTCGGCGACAAGCCCGCGACCTTCTCGCACGACGATGTCCTGACGCTCTTCCACGAGACCGGCCATGGCTTGCATCACCTGCTCAGCCAGGTCGACGAACTGCCGGTGTCCGGCATCCACGGCGTCGAATGGGATGCCGTCGAGCTGCCCAGCCAGTTCATGGAGAACTTCTGCTGGGAATGGGACGTACTGCAGCAGATGACGGCGCACATCGACAGCGGCGAGCCGCTGCCGCGGCCTCTCTACGACAAGATGATCGCCGCCAAGAACTTCCAGAGCGGCATGCAGACTCTGCGGCAGCTCGAGTTCGGGCTGTTCGACCTGTTGCTGCACAGCGAATTCGACCCGCAGGGCGCGCAGCACGTGCTCGACCTGCTCGACCGGGTGCGCCGCGAGGTGGCGGTGGTGTTCCCGCCCGAATGGAACCGGTTTCCGCAAAGCTTCTCGCACATCTTCGGCGGCGGCTACGCGGCGGGCTACTACAGCTACAAATGGGCAGAGGTGCTTTCCGCCGACGCCTACGAAGCCTTCGAGGAAGCCGCCAAGCTCCGGGGCAGCGCGCTCGACGCACAGACCGGCGAGCGCTATTGGCGCGAGATTCTCTCGGTCGGCGGATCGCGCCCGGCGCTCGATTCCTTCGTCGCGTTCCGCGGCCGCCCGCCGCGGCCGGACGCCTTGCTTCGGCACAATGGCATGAGCCGCGAAGAAGCTGCATGAGCCGAACGAATGCGGGTGGCGCCGAGGCGGTGGTATGATTTCCGGGTAGCTTTCCGGACCATGGCCATGAGGAAGTCCTTCCTGCTGCTGCTCGCCTTCGTCGGCACCGCCGCCTTCGCGCAGGGCGCCTATCGCTGGATCGGCAAGGACGGCAAGGTTCACTATTCCGACGACCTGCCGCCCGCCGAGGCGCGCCAGATCGAGGAGAAGCGCCTCGACGCCAGCGTCGTCGGCAGCGACAAGTACTCATACGAAACGCGCAAGGCGGCGCACGACTTTCCGCTCACCCTCTACGTCTCCGGCAGTTGCGGCGAACCCTGCGACGCTGCGCGTCGGTTCCTGAAGTCGCGTAGCGTGCCCTACGTCGAGAAGAACCTGAAGTCCCGGGAAGACTTCGCCGCGCTGAAGACGGCCGCGCAATCCGAGGTGGTGCCGACGTTGACGGCCGGACCGATGGTCAGCAAAGGCTTCCAGGATGCAGCCTGGAACACGCTGCTCGACAGCGCCGGCTATCCGCCGGCGGCGCCGGCCAAGCAGCCTTAGATCAGCCTTCCAGCAGGGCCGATAGCTCGCGCTCGAGCAGGCCGGGATCGCCGGCGTTCAATTCCACCAGGCGGCGCAAGTGCGTGATGCTGTCGAGGTCGATGTTCTCGCACGCCAGGCCCACCTTGTTTCCCGCGACGTGAGCGATGCGCGCCCACATGGCGATCTCCTCGTCCCCCTCACCGCCGAGGCGCAGGTGCAGCTTGCAGCGTGCACCCGCCTCGCCGCGCCAATCGCCCGGCATTTCA
This sequence comes from Rhodocyclaceae bacterium, assembly GCA_036391735.1. Lineage (GTDB taxonomy): Bacteria > Pseudomonadota > Gammaproteobacteria > Burkholderiales > Rhodocyclaceae > Nitricoxidireducens. Next base: position 28,877 of record DASVZI010000155.1, on the reverse strand, counting down.
AGGAGGGCACCCTTGAGGGAAATGTCGTCAAGCCAGGCATCGACGGCGCCCGCCTCGGTCACCAGCTTGACGGGGGCGCTGAAGGCGGCTCGCCAGAACCTGCGACGCTCGTTAGCCTGGGCCATTCGGTTCGTCCTTGTTCTTGTCCGGCGTCCGACTGAAATCGTAGCCGCTGAAGTAGTTGAGCAACGGGCACTCGATATCGCCGCACTCGTGCTCCAGCTTGCATTCCCGCTGCGTCTGGTCCAGCAGGACCATCTGCTTGCACTTCGGACAGAAAGCAATCGGCGAGTCGAACATGGCGACCTCCGCTTGCATTATAGGTCCCGGGCCGACTAGGTTATCATCGGCCGGTCCGATCGCCCTAGAGCGCCCAACAGAATGAGACCGTCCTGCGTTGGCCCCAATCGCCGATGAAGCTCGCCACCTGGAACGTCAACTCGCTGCGCGTGCGCTTGCCGCATGTACTCGACTGGCTGGCGGCGGAAGAGCCCGACGTGCTGTGCCTGCAGGAAACCAAGCTGGAGGATGAGGCCTTCCCCTTCGCCGAGCTTTCGGCAGCGGGCTATCGTGCCGTCCATGCCGGGCAGAAGACCTACAACGGCGTGGCCATCCTGGCGCGTCTCGAACCCGGCGAGCCAATCCGCGGCATCCCGGGATTCGACGATCCGCAGCAGCGGGTCATCGCCGCGACCGTCGGCGGCGTGCGCGTCGTCTCCGCCTATTTTCCCAACGGGCAGAGCGTCGACTCCGACAAGTACCAGTACAAGCTCAAGTGGCTGGCGGCACTCGCCGCCTGGCTGAAGGAGGAGCTGGTCGTGCATCCCGATCTCGCGCTGCTCGGCGATTTCAACATCGCGCCGGAGGACTGCGACGTCTACGACCCGGTCGCCTGGAAGGACCAGGTGCTCTGTTCGGAGCCGGAGCGCGACGGCTGGCGGCGCTTGCTGGCCCTCGGCATGGCCGATGCCTTCCGTCTCTTCGAGCAGGCGGAGAAGAGCTACTCCTGGTGGGATTACCGCATGCTCGGCTATCAGCGCAATCGCGGGCTGCGCATCGACCACATCCTTCTGTCGCAGACGCTGGCGGCACGCTGCCGCGCCTGCCGCATCGACCGCGCGCCGCGCAAGCTTGAGCGCCCCTCCGACCACGCTCCCGTACTCGCCGAACTCGCATGAACGCAAACGCCCTGCGCAACCTTTATCCAGTCCTCGACCAATTGCCCGCGGCGCTGCGCGACAAGGCCCTGCGCCAGGCGCAGGATGTCGCGGCACCCGCAGGCGCGGTACTGTTCGACGAGCAGCAGCCCTGCCAGGGATTCCCGTTCATCCTCGAAGGCGGCATCCGCGTCGTCAAGCCCGCCGCCAACGGCCGCGAACTGCCCCTCTACCGCGTGCTGCCGGGCGAATCCTGCATCATCACCTCGAGCTGCCTGCTCGGACACGCCGACTACAATGCACGCGGCATCACCGAGGGACCGACGACGCTGGTGCTGCTGCCGCGCGACGTCTTCGACGAATTGCTGGCGCAACCGGTCTTCCGCGACTTCGTGTTCCGCCTGTTCGCCGAACGCATGGCCGACCTGATGCAGCTGATCGAGGAGGTCGCCTTCCGCAAGCTCGACCAGCGCCTGGCCGGCCTACTGCTCGGCAAGGGCAAGGTGCTGCATGCGACGCACCAGCAGCTTGCCGACGAACTCGGCAGCGTGCGCGAGATGGTCAGCCGGCTGCTGAAGAGTTTCGCCGAGCAGGGGCTGGTGCGGCTCGGCCGCGAGCAGGTCGAGATACTCGATCCCGCCGGACTGCGCCGCATGGCGGGCTAGCGCCGCGGCGGCCATGCCGCCTGTGTAACCTTGGTCACATACACGCCGCCGCCGCGGTGCTCAAATGGGCGCACTTTCCCTACGAAGAGGAGCACTGCGATGAAACTGAATGTCGGCGGTATCGACCGTATCCTGCGTATTGTGGTCGGCCTGGCGCTCGTCGCCTGGGCCCTGATGGGCGGCCCCGTGTGGGCCTGGATCGGCGTGGTGCCGCTGGGCACCGGCGCGATCGGCTTCTGCCCGCTCTATCCGCTGCTCGGCTTCAATACCTGCCCGGCCCAGAAGTAAGCGCGCCAGGCGACAAGAACGGCAGGCCGCGGCCTGCCGTTTCTATTGCAGCTCCGCGTTCGCCAGGCGAACGTAGTCGGCGACTGCGAGCTCCTCGGCCCGCGCCGTCGGCTTGATCCCCAATGATTCCAGCTGCCCTTCGTCGAACTCCGCGCGCAGGGTGTTCCGCAGCATCTTGCGCCGCTGCGAGAAGGCGGCCTGGACGATGCGCGCGAAGCGCTGCTCGTCGCGCGCCTGCAGTTCCTCGACCGGCCGCGGCAGCAGCCGCACGACGGCCGAATCCACCTGCGGCGGCGGATTGAATGAATCGGGCGGCACGATGAACAGCGGCTCGACGTCGAAGCGGTACTGCAGCATCACCGAGAGGCGCCCGTAATCCGCGCTGCTCGGGGCCGCCGCCATGCGGTCCACGACTTCCTTCTGCAGCATGAAATGCATGTCGCGCACGCGGGCGGCGTAGGCCGCGAGATGGAACAGCAACGGCGTCGAGATGTTGTAGGGAAGGTTGCCGACGATGCGCAGCGGTGCGCCGAGACTGCCGAAGTCGAAAGCCAGGGCGTCGCCTTCGTGGATGGTCATCTGCTCCGGCGCATAGCGCCCGCGCAACCGCGCGATGAGGTCGCGGTCGATCTCCACGACATGCAGGTGACCAAGCCGCTCCAGCAGCGGCTGCGTGAGGGCGCCGAGACCCGGTCCGATTTCGACGACCAGTTCGCCGGGCCTGGGCGCAATGGCGTCTACGATGCTCCGGATCACCCCCTGCGAAACGAGGAAGTTTTGGCCAAACCGCTTGCGCGGCGCATGCGCCTTCATTTGCGCGCGACGATTTCGGCGGCGACCTGGACGGCGGCGAACAGGCTGGCCGGATCGGCCTTGCCCGTGCCGGCGAGATCCAGCGCGGTGCCGTGATCGACCGAGGTACGCAGAATCGGCAGCCCCAGCGTGATGTTGATGCCGTCCTCGAAGGCGGCGTACTTCAGCACGGCCAATCCCTGGTCGTGGTACATGGCGAGTTGGGCGTGGGAGCCGGCCAGCACGCGGCGGGTAAACAGCGTGTCGGCCGGCAGCGGCCCGACCAGGTCCATGCCTTCGGCACGCAGCTTTTCGAGCACGGGGATGATGACGTCGATCTCCTCGGTTCCCATATGGCCGCCTTCGCCGGCGTGGGGATTCAGCCCGGCGACCAGGATGCGCGGCTGCGCGAAGCCGAACTTGCCGCGCAAGTCGCCGTGCAGGATGCGCAAGGTCGTCTCGAGTTCGGGCTGGGTGATGGCGGCGGGGACGTCCTTTAGGGGAAGGTGTGTCGTGGCAAGCGCCACGCGCAGCCCGGCGTTGGCGCCGGTGCCGGCCAGCATCATGACGACGCGGCGCGTGCCGGTCTTTTCCGCGAGATACTCGGTGTGCCCGGTAAAAGGCATGCCGGCGTCGTTGATGACGCCCTTGTGCACCGGAGCGGTGACCATCGCGGCGAATTCGCCGCTGACGCAACCCGCCAGGGCGCGGTCGAGCAAGTCGATGACGTAGGCCGCATTGGCCGGATCGAGCCGCCCCGGGGTGCATGGCGTGCGCAGGGGAATGTGCTCGATGTCGAGACCGGCGGCGTCGAGGCCCAGCAGCCTCGCGCGCTCGAGGATCAGGCTGCGGTCGCCGAGCACGCGGACACGCATCGGCAGGCGGGCCGCGGCCAGCGCCAGGCAGACGTCGGGTCCGATGCCCGCCGGTTCGCCGCTGGTGACGGCGAGCACCGGTTCAGCGGTCTTCGAGGCGGTATTCGACATAGGCGCGATCGCGCATCTGGCGCAGCCAGTCCTCGTAGGCCTCGTCGCCCTTGCGCTCGCGCAGTGCCTGGCGCGCCAGCAACCGCTGACGCTCGGGCGACGCCTCGTCGTTGCGCCGCTCGTGCACCAGGATCAGGTGCCAGCCGAAAGGCGACCGTACCGGTTGGCTGATCTCCCCGATCTTCAGCGCATCCATCGCGCGCTCGAACTCGGGCACGGTATCGCCCGCGTAGACCCAGCCGAGATCGCCTCCCCTGGCGGCCGACAGGTCGTTCGAATAGAGCCGCGCCAGTTCCGCAAAGCTCGCCCCGTGCTGCAGGCGTTCGCGAATGGACAGCAGCTTGCGCTCGGCCTCGGCTTCGGAGACCAGCTCGTTGGTCTTGATGAGGATGTGGCTGACGTGCGTCTGCCGTATCGCGCCAGGCGCCGCCGCACCACCGCGCCGCTCGACGAGCTTCACGATATGGAAGCCCGCCGGGCTTCGCATGATGTCGCTGACATCGCCCGGGTTCATCTTCTGCACGGCATCGGCGTAGAGGGTCGGCAGGCGATCGATCGGCCGCAGCCCCATGGAACCGCCGGAAAGGCCGTCGGGCGCATCGGAGAAGCTGGCCGCGACCTTGCCGAAGTCCTCGCCGCCTCGGATCTGGGCGAGCGCCTGGCGGGCCCGCGCGGCGATGCGCATCAGCTGGCCGGGATCGGCCTGTTCGGGCACGCGCAGCACGATGTGGGACAGATTGACGAGGACTTCCCCGCCGTTCGCGCCCTTGGAATTCGCAAGGTAGTTGTCGATCTCGCCTTCCGAAATGGTCACGCGGCTGTCGACCTCACGCTCGCGCAGGCGGGAAATGATGATCTCGCCGCGGATCTCCTCGCGGAATTTGGGCCAGGCGACGCCGTCCTTCTCCAGCGCCGCCTTGAAATCCGACAGCGCCATCCGGTTGTTGGAAGCGATGCGCCGCAGCGCGGCATCGACTTCGCCGTCCGACACCTGCAGCCCGGTTTCTTTCGCATACTGGATCTGGATGCGATCCATGATCATGCGTTCGAGCATCTGGCGCAGCATCACGTCGCGCGGCGGCAGCTGCGTACCCTGCGCACGAAGCTGGCGCTCGGTCGTCGCCAGCCGGGAGTCGAGCTCGTGAAGCGTGATGGCGTCATCGTTGACGACGGCCACGATGCGGTCCACCTCGACCGGGCGCACGCGCGATTGCGCCGAAACGGGGAGACTGATGATGAGGGACGCCACGCAGGCGGCGAGCAGGCGCAGAAGGCTCATGGGGCGGTCGGGATCAGTTGTACAGGTTGGGCGGCAGGTTGACGGGGTTATAGCCCTGCACGCTGCGCCTCAGTATATCGAGCGGATTGGAGCCGATGCGGGAGAAACCGTTCAGTTCCAGCTGCAGGAACAGCGAGGTCGTCGCCCTCTGCGTCTGCGTCGCGATGCTCTGGACCACCACGCGGGCGATCCAGCAGCCGGCGTCGTACTCGAGGCCGCCAAGTGTCTGGATCAGCTGCTTGTCCTTGGTCGAGTAGTTGTAGCGGCCGACGGCGTGCCAGCCGCCGCCGAGCGGCCACTGGGCCGATACGTCGATCTGGCCGAGCAGGTCGCGCGTATAGCGATAGCCGGCGTTCACCACCTTGCCGATCTCCGGCTGGTAGCGCGCCGCCACATTGAGACGCTCGGTCAGCTTGTCGCGCGGGTTGTACTGCCAGCCGGTGTCGATGTAGGTCTTCGGCATCACGATGCCGGACACCGCCGCAAGGAAGTCGGCGGTGCGGCCGGTACGCGGCGTCTCGCCGGGCAGCGTGACTCTCTGGTCGCTGAAGTAGTAGCGCTGGCCGACGACGCCGCGCACCCTTTCGACACCGCTGGTCGGATCGATCAGGCGCGAAGTCACCGCGGCCGTCAGTTGGTTGGCGTCCCCGATGCGGTCGCCGCCGGAGTATCGGTTTTCGGAGAAGATCTGGGCGAAGTTGAAGTCCGTTACGCCACTGTCGAAGACCGGGTTCTTGCTCTGGTCGCGATAGGGCACGTACAGGTAGTAGAGCCGGGGCTCCAGCGTCTGTGTCATGTTGCGGCCGAAGTAGTCGGCGTCGCGCTCGAAGGCGACAGAGCTGTCGAGGCTGAAGATCGGGACGGTGCGCGTCTGCTGTGCCGGGACGCCGTCGCCTTGCCTGTTGAGCGAGTACTGCGTCACGCTGACGCCGACCTTGGGCGTCACCTGCATGAACGAGTTCTGCACTGGCAGCGAAAGCTGGGGATAGCCCGTGCGGCGCCATCCGACGACTTCCGTGGGATGCGAAAAATCGACGGCCTCGCCGACGAAGTTGAAAACACCGCCGAGCGGCAGGTCGTAGCGGTTGGCGTTCAGGTTGATCTGCGGCAATCGGCTGTACAGGGCGGTGACCGGCGGCAACGAGGGATCCTGAAGTACCTGGTAGCGCTGGGCCAGTACCGAGGCGCTCCACCAACTCTGGCCGTAGCTCAGCGCGCCCTGCCTCAGCAGGTAAGTGCTTGGGGCGACAGCGCCCGGCTTGGACAGGTCGGTGAAATACGTGCCGTCCGATACGCCGTTCAGGTTGATGCTTCCAAACGTGCCCTGCCCCAGGCGCTCGTTTCGAATGACCGAATAGGCGTACCGATTTGTTCCGCGCAAGTGGTCGTTTGGCAGGTACTCCAAGCGCATGAGGTTCTCGAACGGCACCACAGGATTGCCGGAATCGCGCAGGTCGCGAAACTCGGCGTTCCACTGGATGCCGCGCTTGAGCATGATTCGCGGGGTGATGGTGGCGTCCTTGTCCGGCGCGATGTTCCAGTACCAGGGGACGCTGACTTCCGCGCCGCTGGTGTTGGTCGATCCGATCGTCGGCGACAGGAAGCCGCTCTTGCGCTGGTTGTCGAGCGAGAAGTCGAGCCAGGGCGAATAGAGGATCGGGACGCCCTTGAAGGTCACGGTGCCTTCGCTGCCCTCCGCGACCTCGCGGTTGTAGTCCAGCGTCAGGTCCTTCGCTTTCGCCACCCAGTCCTGGTTCCCCGCCGGGCAGGTGCTGTAGGTGCCGTTGGTCACTTGGTAGACGTTCTCGCCCTGGAAGTCGATGCGTTCCGCCTCGCCGCGTCCCGTGATCGGCACTTCCACCGCCTTGGTCGTGAATTCGCCGACCATGGTGCCCGGCATGATGCTGCTGGTGCGCGGCATGACGTAGCTCGGATGGTCGAAGAAGCCCGTGCTTTCGCCGACCTTCATGCGCAGCAGCGGGCCGGTGAACAGGTCGCGCTCGTGCTGCAGGCGGACATTGCCGATGGCCTCGACTTCATCGTCGAGGCTCCAGTAGGTGATTTTGTCGGCGTCGAGAACGGTACCGACCTTGCGAAGCTCGGCGTCGCCTTCGGCGATCATCTCGTAGTCGGTGCGGCCGCGCACGCGGTCGCCGCTCAGGAAGGTCGGCCGCTGTTCCTTGGCGCCGCTCTCGAGGGGCGTCATCTGCATCGATGCTTTGAGCACCGGCTCGGGCAGCACGCCTGCCGCGACATGGGCGGAATAGAGCGGCGCCAGCGCCGGACGCTCCTCCACGGTCGGCGGCTGGGGCCCGGGCGCCGCCGTCGGCGCGCGGCGCTCCTCGTCTGCCGGGAGCGGCGTAATCGGCGCTCCGGCATCGGCCTGCGGCTCCTGCCGAACCGCCCGGCTCGGCGCCGCCTTCTTCGCCGGCGCCGGTTTCTGCGGCTTCGCCGCCGGCTCCGCTGCGGGCGTCTCGTCGATTCGCTGCGGCGCACCGGTCGTCACGGGCGGGGCGGGCGGCGGCACGTAGGCGGGTTCGACCTGGGGCGAGGGAACGGGACCACCAAGGAGCGCCGGATCCACCCGCAACGGCGGCAGGGGTTCAGCCGCCGCGGCACCGGCTGCGCCGATAAGCCCTGCCCAGCAAAGATACTTGCGCAACGACATCGTTATGGTTGTTCGCCGCGCGCCGAAAGGCGAGCGTTTTGCCGATGTTAGAATCGCGCGATTCTAGCATTCTCAAAGGTTTAACCACGTGCAACGGAAGGAGAATATCCGGGCCTGGCTGCAGCGGCTGCATCCGGGCAGATCGTTCGAACTGGCACCCGCCTCCGCCGACGCAAGCTTTCGCCGCTATTTCCGTGCGACGTTCGACGACGGGACGACCCAAGTGGTCATGGACGCCCCTCCCTCGCACGAGGATTGCCGCCCCTGGCTGCATGTCCAGCAGCTTTTCCACGGCGCGGGCGTTCATGTGCCCGATGTCCTGGCGCAAGACCTGGAGCAGGGCTTCCTGCTGCTGTCCGACCTCGGTTCGAGCACCTATCTGGCGGCCTTCGACGCCGAAAACACGGTGCCGCTCTATCGGGACGCGATCGACGCGCTGGTGCGCATCCAGGCGGCGAGCCGTCCCGGCGAACTGCCGTCCTATGATCGCCCGCTGCTGCAGCGGGAACTCGACCTGTTCCCCGACTGGTACATCGCCAGGCACCTCAAGATCGAGCTTTCCGACGCCCAGCGCAAGGATCTGACGGAGTCCTTCGAGCGCATCCTCGCCGTCAACCTGGCCGAACCCGGCGTTTACGTGCACCGCGACTACCATTCGCGCAACCTGATGGTGATCGGCGACAACAACCCGGGCATCATCGACTTCCAGGATGCGGTCTACGGTCCCATCACCTACGACCTCGTCTCGCTGTTCAAGGATGCCTACGTCGAATGGCCCGAGGACCTCGTGCTCGACTGGCTCGCACGCTACTGGGAAAAGGCGCGCAAGGCCGGCCTGCCGGTGCGCACCGACTTCGGCGACTTCTACCGCGACTACGAATGGATGGGCGTGCAGCGCCACATCAAGGTCCTGGGAATCTTCGCCCGCCTCTATCATCGCGACGGCAAGGACGGCTACCTGAAGGACATGCCCCTGGTGGCAAAGTACCTGCGCGCCGCCTGCGAACGCTACCGCGAGCTCGCGCCGCTGCTCAGGCTGCTCGATCAGCTCGAAAACCGCCAGGCACAGGTGGGATACACGTTTTGAAGGCAATGATTCTTGCAGCAGGCCGCGGAGAGCGGATGCGCCCGCTGACTGATCGCACCCCCAAGCCCTTGCTGCCGGTGGCCGGCAAGCCGCTGATCGTCTGGCATATCGAACGCCTGGCGCGCGCCGGTTTGCGCGACATCGTCATCAATCACGCGCACCTCGGCGACCAGATCGAAGCCATGCTCGACGACGGCTGCGCCTGGGGCGTCTCGATCCGCTACTCGGCCGAGCCGGCCGGCGCGCTCGAAACCGCCGGCGGCATCGCCAACGCCCTGCCGCTGCTGGGCGACGAGCCGTTCGTCGTCGTCAACGGCGATATCTATTGCGAATGGGATTTCGCCCGCGCGCACGACGCGCTGCCGGCCCGCGATCTCGCCCACTTGGTGATGGTGCCGAATCCCGAGCACCATGCCGCCGGCGACTTCGCGCTCGCCGAAGACCGCGTGAGCGACACCGGCGGCGCGCGTTTCACCTTCGCCGGCATCGGCATCTATCGCCCGCAGCTGTTCGCCGGGGTCGAGCGCGGCAAGCCGGCCAAGCTCGCCCCCCTGCTGCGCGCCGCCATGGCGGAAGGCAAGGTCGGCGGCGAGCTGCATCGCGGCCGCTGGGTCGACGTCGGCACGCCACAGCGGCTCGAGGAACTCGATGCCGAGCTGCGCTCTCTATAATCTCGTCATGAATGCCGCCCCCTTCGTCGAACGCCGCCGCCGCCTCACCGAGCGCATGGGAGAGGGCATCGCCGTCATCCCGACGGCGCCCGAGAAGCTGCGCAACCGCGACACGTCCTATCCCTATCGCGGCGACAGCTACTTCCACTACCTGACCGGATTCCCCGAACCGGAGGCGGTGCTGGTGCTGATCGCCGGCGCAGACGCCCGCAGCATCCTGTTCTGCCGCGAGCGCGACCCCGACAAGGAGATCTGGGACGGCTACCGCTTCGGGCCGGAGGGCGCCAAGGCGGAATTCGCCTTCGACGAAACGCATGCGATCAAGGAGCTCGACGAACTGCTGCCGCAGCTCGTCGCCAACCGGCCGGCACTTTGGTACTCGCTCGGCCACGACGCCGGCTGGGATGCGCGCGTCGCCGGGATGCTCAACGCCGTGCGTGCCCAGAGCCGTGCCGGCAAGCGCGCGCCAGCAACGATCCACGATGTGCGCGCCGCGCTCGACGAGATGCGTCTTATCAAGGACGACCACGAAGTCGGCCTGCTGCGCCGCGCCGCGAGAATCGCCGCCGGCGCCCACGCGCGCGCCATGCGCGCCACTGTCCCGGGCCGCTTCGAGTACGAGATCGAAGCGGAACTGCTGCACGAATTCCGCCGCCACGGCTGCCAGTACCCGGCGTACACGCCGATCGTCGCTTCCGGCGCGAACGCCTGCGTGCTGCACTATGTGGAAAACGCGAAGCGCATCGAGGACGGCGAGCTGGTCTTGATCGACGCCGGCGGCGAACTCGACGGCTACGCCTCCGACATCACCCGCACCTTCCCGGCCAGCGGCCGCTTCTCCGGACCGCAGTCCGATATCTACGATCTCGTGCTCGACGCCCAGGCGGCGGCCATCGCGGCCGTCAAGCCGGGCGCGACCTTCGTCGCGCCGCACGAAGCCGCTGTACGCGTCCTGGCCCAGGGCATGGTGGACATGAAGCTGCTCGAGGGCAGCCTCGACGGCGTGCTCGAATCCGAGGCCTACAAGCGCTTCTACATGCACCGCACCAGCCATTGGATGGGCCTCGACGTGCACGACGCCGGCGAGTACAAGGAAGCCGACGCCTGGCGTCCGCTCGTCCCCGGCATGGTGCTGACCGTCGAACCCGGCTGCTACATCCGTCCGGCCGACGACGTGCCGAAGGCTTTCTGGAACATCGGGGTGCGGATCGAGGATGACGCGCTGGTGACTGCTTCGGGATGCGAGATCATCACGGCGGATGCGCCCAAGAAGATCGCCGATATCGAAGCGTTGATGCGCGATCGGTAGGTTCTAAGGTCCACTGGCTTGCGACCGCCGAGGGCGACGGGCGGCGTTCCGGTGCAGTACCCGGCTTGCGACCCGCCGAGGGTGGCGGGGGATCGTCGCCGCTCCGTGTCCCCCGGCCCGGATGAGACAGAGGCCCGGGCCTCCTCCTTTACCTGCGCGTCGACGATCCCCCGCCACCCGCGGCTGATTGGTTTTCCGGCCCGGCTGCCACGGTTCATGGGCCGGTGGGGTGCCCTGCTTCGCGCAGGTAAAGGAGGAGGCGGACGCTCTATCGCCCTTGTCCGCCGGGGGACACGGAGCGAAGCAGAGCACCCTATCGGCCCCGAGGCGACCACAGCACCCCGTCGGACCCGACGACGCATCGGGCACAAGCAGGACGAACGATTACGGCTGCTGCTTCTGCGGCACCTGCACGAACACTTCCCCGTCCTTGACGAGTCCGAGTTCGTAGCGCGCCCGCTCCTCGATGGCCTCGTAGCCGCTCTTGAGGTCGCGCACCTCGGCATCCACGCCGGCGTTGCGCGCTTCCAGCGTCTGATTGACGTCGCGCTGGGCCTCGAGTTGGCGCTGCATGTCCCAGACCCTGAGCCAGCCGCCCTTGCCCAGCCACAGCGGATACTGCAGCACGGCGATCAGGACGACGAGCACCAGGGTGGGCCAGCGCATGGTGGGCCCCGGCTAGCTGCCCGCCGGGCCGCCCCAAGGGCAGCTGCGCCCCCCTGTGGGGGGCAGCGAGCCGGGGTTGCGAGCGTGGGGGGCCACTATGTTACTTGCGGAGGTTGTAGAAGGTGGAGATGCCGGGATAGGTCACGGAATCGCCGAGGTCTTCCTCGATGCGCAGCAACTGGTTGTACTTCGCGATGCGGTCGGAGCGCGACAGCGAGCCGGTCTTGATCTGGCCGGCGTTGAGGCCCACCGCGATGTCGGCGATGGTGGAGTCCTCGGTCTCGCCCGAACGATGGGAGATGACGTTCGTGTAGGCCGCGCGCTTCGCCATCTCGACGGCGGCGAAGGTCTCGGTCAGCGTGCCGATCTGGTTGATCTTGATGAGGATGGCGTTGGCGATGCCCTTCTCGATGCCTTCCTTCAGGATTTTCGGGTTGGTGACGAAAAGGTCGTCGCCGACGATCTGCACCTTCTTGCCGAGCTTGTCGGTGAGGGTCTTCCAGCCGTCCCAGTCGCCCTCCGCCATGCCGTCCTCGATGCTGATGATCGGGTACTTGCCGGCCAGCGTCTCGAGGTAGTCGGCGAAGCCCTTCGAGTCGAGTTCCAGCTTCTCGGAGGCCAGCACGTACTTGCCGTCCTTGTAGAACTCGGAGCTCGCGCAGTCGAGGCCCAGCATGACGTCCTGACCGGGCGTGTAGCCGGCGGTCTCGATCGCCTTGAGGATCAACTCGATCGCCTCGTCGTTGCCGGAGACGTTCGGCGCGAAGCCGCCTTCGTCGCCGACCGTCGTCGGGTAGCCCTTCTTGTCGACCAACTTCTTCAGGTGATGGAACACCTCGGCGCCGCAGCGCAGCGCCTCGCGGAAGCTCCTGGCGCCGGCCGGCAGGATCATGAATTCCTGGATGTCGAGATTGTTGTTGGCGTGCGCGCCGCCGTTCACGACGTTCATCATCGGCACCGGCATCTGCATGGGGCCGGAGCCGCCGAAGTAGCGGTAGAGCGGCAAGCCGGCCTCTTCGGCGGCGGCCTTGGCCACGGCCATCGACACCGCCAGCATGGCGTTGGCGCCGAGGCGCGACTTGTTGTCGGTGCCATCGAGGTCGATCAGGGTGCGGTCGATGAAGGCCTGCTCTTCGGCGTCGAGGCCGACGATGGCTTCCGAAATTTCCGTGTTGACGTTCTCGACGGCCTGCAGCACGCCCTTGCCGAGATAGCGGTCCTTGTCGCCGTCGCGCAGCTCGATGGCCTCGCGCGAGCCGGTGGAGGCGCCGGACGGCACCGCGGCGCGGCCCATCACGCCCGATTCGAGCAGGACGTCGGCTTCGACCGTGGGGTTGCCGCGCGAATCGAGAATTTCGCGCGCGACGACATCAACGATAGCACTCATGGTTTTCCCCTATGGAAAGTCAATCAGTAAGCTTCTGCCAGAAGCATGTCGAAGTCCGACACGCCTTCGCGCGCCTTGCGCGCCGCCAGGTATTCGGGTGAATCATAGAACGACTTCGCCGCGGCCTGATTCGGGAACTCGACCACCACCAGCCGGCTCGGCCGCCAGCCGCCCTCGAGCACCTCATAGGGCCCGCCGCGCAGCAGGTAGCGGCCGCCGAACTTCTCCACGGCAACCTGCGCCAGGCGCCGGTACTCGGCCATCTTCTCCGGATCGCTGCTTTTCGCGTCGACGACTAGGTAGGCCGGTTTGGTCATGTGTTGAAATCCACGAAGGCAAGACTGGCGATTTCGTCCCAGGCCTGCAGCAGCGGCAGGTGCGCGGGATGCTCGAAGTAGGCGTGAAGATCGCCCTCGTTGTCGAAGGCGGCGCGCAGGCCGTAATCCCACGCCTGCGCGTCGCCGGTCAAGTTCGCGCCGAATTCCCAGGCCCTGATGAGCGGAATGCGCCGCGGCAGCGCGTCCATGTCCGCGACGATGGCTTCCAGGCGCGCATCGTCGGCGGCGATGCCCGGCTTGAGCTTGAACAGCACGAGGTGGACGATCATCACGCCATGCCGCGCTGCTTGACCAGCGCGTCGAGATCGCGCAGCTGGGTCAGCAATTTCTCGATCTCGGGCAGCGGCCAGGCATTGGGGCCGTCGGACAGCGCCCGGTCGGGATCGGGATGCGTTTCCATGAACAGCCCCGCGATGCCGACCGCGACTGCGGCACGCGCCAGCACCGGCACGAACTCCCGCTGTCCGCCGCTCCGGTCGCCCTGCCCACCGGGAAGCTGCACCGAGTGGGTGGCATCGAAGACGACCGGGCAGCCGGTCTCGCGCATGATCGCCAGCGAGCGCATGTCGGATACGAGGTTGTTGTAGCCGAAGGAGGCGCCGCGCTCGCAGACCATGATGCTGTCGGCGCCGCCGTTCGCTTCCTTCGCCTTGGCGACGACGTTCTTCATGTCGCCCGGCGCCATGAACTGGCCCTTCTTGATGTTCACCGGCTTGCCCGACGCTGCGCACGCCTGGATGAAGTCCGTCTGGCGGGCGAGGAAAGCCGGCGTCTGCAGCACGTCGACAACGGCCGCCACGGCCGGCACTTCGGCTTCGGTATGCACGTCGGTGAGCACCGGCACGCCGATCTGCTTCTTCACCTCGGCGAGGATATCGAGCCCTTGCTCCATGCCGAGCCCGCGGAAGGACTTCGACGAACTGCGGTTCGCCTTGTCGTAGGACGACTTGTAGATGAACGGAATGCCGAGGCGCGCGCAGATTTCCTTCAGCTGGCCCGCGGTGTCGAGCGCCAGCTGGCGCGACTCGATCACGCAGGGGCCGGCGATGAGGAACAGCGGCCGGTCGATGCCGGCCTCAAAACCGCAGAGCTTCACGCGACGCCCTTGCGCGCCAGCGCGGCCTTGACGTAGGCGATGAACAGCGGATGGCCGGTGCGCGGGTTGCTGGTGAACTCGGGGTGGAACTGGACGCCGACGAACCAGGGATGCAGCTCGCTCGGCAGTTCCATCATTTCGGGCAGGTCTTCGGTCGGCGTGCGCGCCGAGATCACCATGCCCTTGCCTTCGAGCTTGGGCACGTAGAAGTTGTTCACCTCGTAGCGATGGCGATGCCGCTCGTTGACCTCCTTGCCGTAGATGCGCGAGGCCAGCGTGCCGGACTTGATCGGGCAGCGCTGCGCGCCCAGGCGCATGGTGCCGCCGAGGTCGGAGTTGACGTCGCGGTGCTCGACCTTGCCTTCGCGGTCCAGCCATTCGGTGATCAGCGCGACCACCGGATGCGGCGTGTCGGCGTCGAATTCCGTGCTGTTGGCGCCCTCGAGGCCGGCGACGTGGCGCGCGAACTCGATGGTCGCCAGCTGCATGCCCAGGCAGATGCCGAGGTAGGGCACCTTGTTCTCGCGCGCATAGCGGATGGCGGCGATCTTGCCCTCGGTGCCGCGCTTGCCGAAGCCGCCCGGCACCAGGATGGCGTCCATGCCGGCGAGCCCGGCGGGACCGTTCTTCTCGATGTCTTCCGAATCGAGGTAATGAATCTTCACCTTGCTGCGCGTGTGCATGCCGGCGTGGATCAGCGCCTCGGTCAGCGATTTGTAGGACTCGGTGAGGTCCACGTACTTGCCGACGAAGGCGACGTTGACCTCGTGCTCGGGATGCTCGAGCGCGTCAACGAGACTCTTCCACACCGACAGGTTGGCAGCCTTCGCCAGGATGCCGAGCTTGTGGCAGACGATCTCGTCGAGCATCTGGTCGTGCAGCATCGCCGGGATCTTGTAGATGCTGTCGGAATCGAGGCAGGCGATCACCGCCTCGGCCTGGACGTTGGTGAACAGCGCGATCTTGCGCTTCTCGTCCTCGGGGATCGGGCGGTCGGCGCGGCACAGCAGGATGTCGGGCTGGATGCCGATCTCGCGCAGTTCCTTGACCGAGTGCTGCGTCGGCTTGGTCTTCAATTCGCCGGCGGTCGGGATGTAGGGCAGCAGCGTCAGGTGGATGTAGCAGGCGTTGTTCTTGCCTTCCTCGATGCCCATCTGGCGGATCGCCTCGAGGAAAGGAAGCGACTCGATGTCGCCCACCGTGCCGCCGACCTCGATGATCGCCACGTCGGCGCCCTCGGCGCCGCGCTTGACGTAGAGCTTGATCTCGTCGGTGATGTGCGGGATGACCTGCACCGTCTTGCCGAGGTACTCGCCGCGGCGTTCCTTCTTGATGACGGACTCGTAGATCTGTCCCGTCGTGAAGTTGTTGCGCTTGCCCATCTTGGCGCTGGTGAAGCGCTCGTAGTGCCCGAGGTCCAGGTCGGTCTCGGCGCCGTCCTCGGTGACGAACACTTCGCCGTGCTGGAACGGCGACATGGTGCCGGGATCGACGTTGATGTAGGGATCGAGCTTGAGATGGGTGACCTTGATGCCGCGGGACTCGAGGATGGCGCCCAGGGACGCGGCGGCGATGCCTTTGCCCAGACTGGACACGACACCGCCCGTAACGAAAACGTATTTGGCCATGGGAAATGCTGGTGCGGGAAAGCCGCATTATATTTCAATGCGCAAAATATTGAACGGCGACGCAGGGGTTCGCGACGATTTCCCGCCGCGCGATGCCCGCCGCGGCGCTAGACTCTCGACGTCCGATATGACGAGCGAGCGCAATGCCGGTGACCGACGCAGAAGCCGACTTTCCTCCCGGCCTGTCCGCTGAGGAAGTCGCCGCGCGCCGCGGCGCAGAGGGCTACAACGAATTGCCCAGCGAAGGCCGCCGCTCGCTGCCGCGCATCGCGGCGGAGGTGGCGGGCGATCCGATGTTCGTGCTGCTGCTGGCGGCGGGCGCCATCTACCTGCTCATGGGCGACGCCCATGAGGCGATGGTCCTGCTCGGATTCGTCGCCATCATCATTGCCGTCACCGTCGTGCAGGAACGCCGCACCGAACGGGCGCTGGAAGCCTTGCGCGACCTCTCAAGCCCGCGCGCCCTGGTGGTGCGCGACGGGCGGCCGCAGCGCATCCCGGGACGCGAGGTCGTCAGCGGCGACGTCGCCCTGCTGAGCGAAGGCGACCGGGTTCCCGCCGACGGAGAGTTGCTCGCAGCGCACGACCTCGCCATCGACGAATCCCT
The DNA here is from genome assembly GCA_036391735.1 of Rhodocyclaceae bacterium. Classification (GTDB taxonomy): domain Bacteria; phylum Pseudomonadota; class Gammaproteobacteria; order Burkholderiales; family Rhodocyclaceae; genus Nitricoxidireducens. Next base: position 12,253 of record DASVZI010000155.1, on the reverse strand, counting down.
ACTGACCGGCGAGTCCGTCCCGGTGCAGAAGCATGCCGGCACGGCCGCCGGCCGGGTCTTCGCCGGCACCCTGGTCGCCGGCGGCCAGGGCGTCGCACGCATCACGGCGATCGGCGCCGCGACCGAACTCGGCCGCATCGGCAAGTCGCTGTCCGCCATCGGCCCGGAGCCCTCCCCGCTGCAGCGCGAGATCGGCGCACTGACGCGTCGCCTGGCCGTCATCGGCATCGCCTTCTGCCTCGCCGTCGCCGGCCTCTACGTGGCGCTGCGCGGCGGCTGGCTCGACGGCCTGCTGGCCGGCATCACGCTCGCGATGGGCATCCTGCCGCAGGAATTCCCGGTGATCCTCATCATCTTCCTGGCGCTCGGGGCGCGGCGCATCGCCCGGGCCCGGGTGCTGACGCGGCGGCTGTCGGCGATCGAGACGCTCGGGGAAACGACCGTGCTGTGCGTCGACAAGACCGGAACGCTGACCGAGAACCGCATGGCGGTCGCCATGCTCGCGGCCGGCGGCCAGCGCCTGGAGATCGCCGACGAGACGCAATTGCGCGACCTGCCCGAGGGCTTCCACGAATTGCTCGAATACGCGGTGCTGGCAAGCGAGACGACGCCGCACGATCCGATGGAGCAGGCCTTCCACCGGCTGGCGCGCGAGCACCTGGCGGACACCGAGCACCTGCACCCCGATTGGTCGCTGGCGTGGGAGTACGAACTGTCGCCCGGCCTGATGGCGATGTCGCATCTCTGGCGCATCCCCGCACACGCCCACCAGGCCGTCGCCGCCAAGGGCGCGCCGGAAGCCATCGCCGATCTCTGCCATCTGGCCGGGGACGAGCGGCGCGCGGTGCTGGCGGAGGCCGCAGCGCTGGCCGATCGCGGCCTGCGCGTGCTCGGCGTGGCGAAGGCCTCGCATCGCGGCGCAAGCCCGCCGGCCATCCAGCACGACTTCGACTTCGCCTTCGTCGGACTGATCGGCCTCGCCGATCCGCTGCGGCACGAGGTCCCCGCCGCCATCGCCGAGTGCCACGCGGCCGGCATCAGCGTCATGATGATTACCGGCGACCATCCGCGCACCGCCCAGGCCATCGCGACGGCCGCTGGAATCGGCGCGCAGCGCGTCATCGCCGGCGACGAACTGGCGGCCATGACCGACGCGCAGCTCGCCGAACGGCTGCGCGCCGACTGCGTCTTCGCGCGCGTCGCCCCCGAGCAGAAGCTGCGCATCGTCGAAGCGCTGAAGGCGCGCGGAGCGGTAGTCGCCATGACGGGCGACGGCGTCAACGACGCGCCGGCACTCAAGGCCGCGCACATCGGCATCGCCATGGGCAAGCGCGGTACCGACGTCGCACGCGAAGCCGCCGACCTGGTGCTGCTGGAGGACGATTTCGGCGCGATCGTGCGCGCCGTCGCGCTCGGGCGGCGCGTCTATGGCAACCTGCGCCAGGCGACCATCTACACCCTTGCGGTGCACGTGCCGATCATCGGGCTCACCCTCCTGCCGCTGCTGCTCGGCCTGCCCCCGGTGCTGGCGCCGATGCACATCGCCTTCCTCGAACTCGTCATCGACCCCGCCTGCTCGATCGTCTTCGAAGCCGAGGAGCCGCGCCGCGACCCCATGCAGCAGCCGCCGCGGCGCCGCGACGATCCGCTGCTCGGCCCGGGCCGCATCGCGTTGAGCCTCGTCCACGGCGCCCTCGCGACCGCGCTGGTCGTTGCGCTCTACGGCTTCGCGCTGCGCTCGGGCATGCCGCCCGCCGGCGCCCGCAGCGCGGCCTTCGTCGCCCTGGTCGCGGCGAACTGCGCGCTGCTGTTCAGCAGCCGGTCGGCGCAGCCGGGCCTGCGCGAAGCGCTGGGCGGCGTGACGCCCACCGCGGCCTGGGTCGTCGGCGGCACGCTGGCGGCGCTGGCGGCGGCGACATCGGTGGAATGGCTCGCGCGCCCGTTCGGATTCGGCGCACTGGACATATGGCAATGGCTGGGCGCCGCGGCCGCCGGCCTGGCCGTGCTGCCGCTGCTGGAGATGGCGAAGCTGGCGGCGCGCGGCCGACGCGCCCCTACCTGAGGAAATCCTTGCTGATTTCCTTGAACAGCGGCGTACCGGCCTGGTGCAGCCACTCGAAGGCGACCATCTCGCGGCTCACCACGTCGATGCCGTGAGCGCGCATGCGCTCCAGCGCGAGCGCCTTGTCGGACGGCCGGCGCGAACCGACGGCCTCCTCCACGACGAACACTTCCTTGCCGCTGCGCTTGAGCTCCAGGACCGTCTGCTGCACGCAGACGTGGGACTCGGTGCCGCACACGACGATCTGCTTGCGTTCCGAGGCCGGCAGCGGCGCCAGGCAATCGGCGGCGACGCAGGAGAAGTGCAGCTTCTCGACGACGGCCTCCTTCGGCAGCAGCGCGGCGAGCTCGGGATGCGTGGCGCCGATGCCCTTCGGGTACTGCTCGCTCGCCATGACGGGCACGCCGATCTTCTGTGCGACCTTGACGAGCCAGACGGTGTTCTCCAGCACCCGCTGCCAGTCATGGATGTGCGGCAGCAGGCGCTCCTGGACATCGATGACCAGCAGGGCGGATTCGCGGGCGTTCATCAGCATGACGTGCTCCTTGGAAAGCCGCGACTATACCTCGGCCCAGCCCGGGCCCGCGTTGCCTGAAGTGCGTCAAACCGGCTGCGCCGGACGCATGGCGGTCACCGGCGCGGCCGGCGTGCCTGCCGTGTCCGCCGTGCCCATGGTCGTCGTGCTCATGGCGTCGTTGTGGGCGCGGAAGATCGCGGCGCTGACGAATAGGCCTGCGGCCGTCGAGGCGAAGCCGGGATCGATCAGGTTGGCGACCGCGCGCCCCATGACGTCGCTGACCAGTCCCTGAAGCACGTCCGCAGGCGTGGGAATGCCGGCGGGGGCCGTCGTCGTTCCGGTGGCCGCAGCGCCTGTCGCGACGGTACCCGTCCCGGTGGCCGGCGTTGCCGGAGTCGCCGCGGCAGGCGTCGCCGGCGCCGCGGCCGCTGGCGCGGCAACCAGGCCGGTTCCCGCGATGGCCGGCGCCAGCGTGGCCGGTGTCGCCACCGCAGGCGTGGCGATGGCGGGCGGCGCCGCGGCCGGCGTCACCGTGGCCGTCGGCGTGGTTGCCGGGGTGAGCGTCGCAGGCGCCAGCGGTGTGAAAGGCGTCGCGGGCGCCGCCGCCGGATTCGAGGTGATGGCGATCGGACTCAACTGGCCGCTTGCGGCTCCGTTGCCGGACCCGGTGCCGATGCCGGCGATGGCGAGTTCAACGTCGCTCGTCAGGAGACCGGTGAAGTCCGTCGTGCTGCTGGCGCCGGCCGCCGCGTTCAACAGATTCTCGTTGGCGAGATTGGCGGCGTTGAGAAGGTTCTCCTGCAGGGCCAGCACGGACGCGCCGGCGTTTCTCGACGCTGCGCCTGTCGTACCGACAATCGACGCATTCAGCGCGGCAGCGAAGCTGTCGAACGCCGCCGAGGCCGAAGGAGTCTCGAGCGACGACTGCAATTCGGACTGCAACGCCTGGCTCTCGGTCGTGGAGACCCGGGTGCCCGGCGAGACGAGATTGCCCGAGGAATCGAACAGCGGCTGCGTCAGGGGCTGGGCCTCGCCGAGCGTAACCACCGTGCTCGACGTCGGCGTCGTGACCAGGTCGGCGGCGACGGACACCACTTCGGTCGGCGCGACCGGCGTCGCGGGGACGATGGTGCTGAAGTCGGTGATCGGCTGGATCGCGGTAATCGGCATGGTGATTCATCCGTACGCGATTCGACACGGCGTGAAAAATGGAGTTCGCAGCGCCCGCCGTGCGGATCAGCAGAAATCCCGGCTGACGGTAGGCAAATGGCCGAGCAGCTCGGTGTGGTCCATCAGCCGCTTGGCGACGAGGTGCACGACGTCGCCCTCGCGGCTCAGCACGCCGAGCACGCCCAGCAGCCGCGCGCCGAGCAGTTCGCGGCGCTGGCGCACGGCGAGCTTCTCGTGGACGATCACGTTGGCGAGCCCCGTCTCGTCCTCGAGCGTCAGGAAAATCACGCCGTTGGCAGTGCCCGGCCGCTGGCGGCAGGTGACGATGCCGGCCGCGCGCGCCGGACGATTGTGCTCGCCGCTGCGCAGCTCGCTCGCCTTCGAATAGCGCCAGCGATCGAGGCGGCTGCGCAACAACTCGATCGGATGGCGGCCGAGCGAGAGCCCCAGGCGCGCGTAGTCCTCGACGAGGTCCTCGCCTTCGCGCGGCGCCGCCAGTTGCGGCATCTCCGTCTCGATCACCGGCGCGTCGAACAAGAGGTCGCGCTGTACCGGCACCGCGGCCGCCGCCCAGGCGGCCTGCCGGCGATGGCCGGCGAGACCCGCCAGCGCACCGCCGGCGGCCAGCGCGTCGAGATCGGCACGGGAAAGTTCGGCGCGCCGGGCGAGGTCGGCCACGTTGGCGAACGGCGCGCTGCGCCGCGCGGCGGCGATGCGCTCGCCCGCCTCCTGCCGCAGGCTGCGCACGCGATGCAGGCCCAGCCGCACGGCATCGCCTTCCAGCGTGGTCTCCCAGTCGCTCGCCGCGGCATCGGGCGCGCGCACCTCGACCCCGTGGCGGCGGGCATCCTGCACCAGTTGCGAGACGGGATAGAAGCCCATCGGCTGCGAGTTGACCAGGCCGACGAGGAAGGCGGCCGGCTCATGGCGCTTGAGCCAGGCGGAGACGTAGACCAGCAGCGCGAAGCTCGCGGCGTGGGATTCCGGGAAGCCGTATTCGGCGAAGCCCTCGATCTGGCGGAACAGCGCCTCGGCGAATTCGGGCTTGTAGCCGCGCGCCGCCATGCCGCCGAGCAGCTTGTCGCGGAAAGGACCGAGGCCGCCGCGCCGCTTCCACGCGGCCATGGCGCGGCGCAGCCGGTCGGCCTCGCCGGCCGAAAAGCCCGCGGCGACCATCGCGAGCTGCATCGCCTGCTCCTGGAAGATCGGCACGCCGAGGGTGCGCTCGAGCACGCCGCGCACTTCATCGGACGGATAGTCGACCGGCTCCTTGTTCTGCCGGCGCCGCAGGTAGGGATGCACCATGTTGCCTTGGATCGGTCCCGGCCGCACGATGGCGACCTCGATCACCAGGTCGTAGAAGCGTCGTGGCGCCAGCCGCGGCAGCATGGCCATCTGGGCGCGCGACTCCACCTGGAACACGCCCATGCTGTCGGCCTTGCGCAACATCGCATAGGTGGCCGCATCCTCGGGCGGCACGTCGGTCAGCGCGAAAGCCCGGCCGCGCTTTTGCGCCAGGCAATCGAGGGCGCGGCGGATCGCCGAGAGCATCCCCAGGGCCAGCACGTCGACCTTCATCAGGCCGAGCGCATCGATGTCGTCCTTGTCCCACTGGATCACGCTGCGATCCGCCATGCGCGCGTTTTCGATCGGCACCAGGCGGTCGAGCCGGCCGCGCGCGATGACGAAGCCGCCGACGTGCTGCGAGAGATGCCGCGGGAAGCCCTTCAGCATCCGCGCCAGCGCCATCCATTTCTGCACGCGGGGACTCGCCGCATCCAGGCCGGCCTCGGCGAAGCGCTCCGGCCACTGCGCCGGCTCGTCCCACCAGGCGAGGTTGGCGGTCAGCGCGTCGATCTTGTCGAGGTCGATGCCCAGCGCGCGGCCCGTGTCGCGCAGCGCCGAACGGCTGCGGTAGCTGATGACCACGGCGGTCAGCGCGGCGCGCTCGCGCCCATATTTGGCGTAGAGGTACTGAATCACCTCCTCGCGGCGCTGGTGCTCGAAGTCGACGTCGATGTCGGGCGGTTCGTTGCGCTCCTTGGAGATGAAGCGCTCGAACAGCATTTCGGCGCGCGCCGGATCGACCGCCGTGATCCCCAGCGCGTAGCAGACCGCCGAGTTGGCCGCCGAACCGCGCCCCTGGCAGAGGATGCCGCGGCTGCGCGCAAACACGACGATGTCGTAAACGGTGAGGAAATAGGCCTCGTAGCCGAGCTCGGCGATCAGCGCCAGCTCGTGCTCGACCTGGCCGCGCACCTTGTCCGGCACGCCGTCCGGATAGCCGGCCGCAAGGCCCTTCTCCACCTCGGCACGCAGGTAGCTCTGGGGGGTCTCGCCCGCGGGCACGACTTCCTGCGGGTACTCGTAGCGCAACTCGTCCAGCGAGAAGTCGCAGCGCGCCGCGATGGCGAGCGTTTCGGCCAGGAGGTCGGGCGGGTAGAGCCGCGACAGCGCGAGCCGGCCGCGCAGGTGGCGCTCGCCGTTGGGGAATAGCGCGGCGCCGGCGGCATCGACGGAGGTCTTCAGGCGCAGGGCCGTCAGCGCATCCTGCAGCGGCCGGCGCGCACGCAGGTGCATATGCACGTCGCCGGCCGCCGCCAGCGGCAGCGAGAAGCGCTGCGACAGCATGCGCAGGCGCTCGAGCCGCTCGCCGTCGCCGGGCGCCAGGAAGCGCTCGTAGGCGATCCAGGCACGTCCGGCGAAGCGCTCGGCAAGCCACCGCGCGTCGGCTTCCTGGGCATCGGCCGGCGCGATCCACAGGGCGAGGCAATCGGGCACCCCGCCGCTGTCCCAGCCTTCGAGGTCATGCCTTGTCAGGCGGTAGCCGCCCTTCTCCGCGCGTCGCCGGCCGAGGGTGGCCAGCGCGGACAGATTGCCGTAGCCGGCGCGGTGCTGCGCCAGCAGGACCAGCCGCAGGCCGTCGGCCAGCCGGATTTCCATGCCGACGATGAGCTTGAGGCCGGCTTCCTTCGCGGCCATGTGCGCCCTCACCATGCCGGCGAACGAGCATTCGTCGGTCAGCGCCAGCGCCGCGTAGCCGAGTTCCGCCGCCCGCGCGACCAGTTCCTCGGGATGCGAGGCGCCGCGCAGGAAGCTGAAGTTGGAAACGCAGTGGAGTTCGGCGTAGCCGGGAAGCGGATCCGGGTAACTGTACATCCGTACAGTATAGCCGGCGCGGTCAGCCGAAGGCGTTGCGCGGCGAGAATCCGGGCGCTTCGGTCTTGCCCGCGGGCGGCGCGGACGATGTCGCCGGCGCGGCCTTTGCGCCCTCGGTGGTCAGCGAATCGACGTCGCCCGACAACTCGCCGCCCTCCTCGACCACCAGCGTGCCGTAGCGGATCTTGCCCTTCACCTTGCCGGTGCCGCAGACGGTGAGGCGCTTGCGGACCGTGAGCTCGCCGTTGAACTGGCCGCGGATCTCCGCCATGTCGATGGCCACCGTGCCGGTGAACACGCCGGTCTCGGTGATCTGCATGACACGGCCGTCGACCGTGGCCTCGACCCGGCCCTCGACGATGACCGTATCGCAATCGCTGATTTCCGATCCCGACAGGCGCACGTGAGACCCCACTACCAGCCGGCTGCCCTCGCCGGCCTTCGCCTCTTCCCTGGCCGGCTCGGCCTTGCGAGCCTCCTCCTTGCGCGGCTCCTCCTTGCCGGGAGGAACCGGCGCCGCCGGCGGAGTCCGCGCAGCAGGCGCCGCCGGCTTGGCGCCGGCCGCCTCGTCCGTTTGCTTCTTGCCGAAAATAGCCACCGCCGCTCCTCCTCGCAAGCTCACCACAGGATCGACAGGCGAATCCCTTCAACGTTCCCGGCTGTGAACTTCCATCGCCGCGGCGGGTCTTATTCACCGCGCATACGAAGAGGGGGACGCGCCATGAGCGACAGCACCTATGACCCGGCAGTTGCCGCCAGCTTTCCTCAGGCCCGCAGCGTCGAGTGGACGGCCGCCGGCCGCTGGCTGGCTGCCGGATGGCGCGACCTGCGCCGCGCCGGACCCGCCAGCCTGTTCTACGGCATGTGCTTCGCCGTCGCCGGCTGGGTGCTGCAGTCGGCGTTCGTGCACGCCTATGCGCTGTTCGCCGGATTGACGACCGGTTTCCTGCTGCTGGCGCCCTTCCTCGCGATGGGGATCTACGACCTCAGCCGCCGCATGGAACGGGGCGAGCCGCCGCAGCTGATGCCGACGCTCGCGGCATGGCGGCCGAACCTGGCGAACGTCAGCGTGCTGGCCGGGGTCCTGGCGGTGGTGCTGCTGCTTTGGGCGCGCGCCTCGATGGTGCTGTTCGCGCTGTTCTTCGATGCGCCGGGACTGCCGACCTTCGCCGGCATCGTCCGCTCGGTGGTCACGCTCGATCAACCGGAATTCGCGCTCATCTACTTCGCCGTGGGCGGGTGCTTCGCGCTGTTCGTCTTCGCCGTCAGCGTAGTCGCGGTGCCGTTGATGCTCGACCGGAAGACGGACGCCGTGACCGCGGCGATCGCCAGCCTCGCCGTTTGCGCGCGCAACCCGGGAGCGATGCTGGTGTGGGCCGGCTGCATCGCATTGCTGGCGGCGGCGGGCATCGCGGCATGGTTCGCCGGCCTGGTCGTCGTCATGCCCTGGCTCGGCCACGCCACCTGGCATGCCTACCGCGATCTCGTCGCGGATGCGCCGCGGGGCGCCGACGCTGCCGGCGCCCGCGGCTGAGCCGGGATCAGCGCAGGATGTCCTCGACGGCGTCGACCACCATGCGGCTGCCGACGGCGATCATCAGGACGTCGCCCGCCACCTGGACGTAGCGGTATTGCGGCGGCGGCGGCGGCAGGCGCAGCAGCAGGTCGCGCGGCAGGTCGTAGTAGCGCAGGTCGGCCGGCAGCGGCTGGCCGCGCTGCCACTTCTTCGCCTGGCCGGGCGGCATGCAGCCGTTGTGCTTCTTCGCCAGCCCGGGCGGGCACTTGCCGCCGCGCGCCTGGGCGCCGTAGTAGTCGCTGATGGCACGGCGCGAATCGCTGTCGAAGCGGAAGTTGACCTCGACGCGGGTACCGTCGTGTCCTTCATGGCGGGTCTCCTGGCGGACGCCGCCGCGGTCGGCATCGCCGCGTCCGTGCTTGTCGCCGCCGCCGGCCCAGGACGGCTTGTCCGCGAGCGCCGAGGCGCTGACCGACAGCATGGCGACGAGTCCGAGCGAGGCGAGCAGTTTTCTCTTCATGCGATTCTCCTTTTTCAAATCGGGCGGCGCGGCGATGATCCCCGCGGCGCGCCACGCGAGTATGCGCCATTCACGCGCAAAACACCCTCAGGATTTCCCGACCCCGGCGTGCGGCAAGGCGAAATGGAAGCTGGCGCCTTGGCCGACCGTTCCTTCGGCCCACACCCTGCCGCCGTGCCGCTCGATGATGCGCCGGACCATCGCCAGGCCCATGCCGTTGCCGTCGTACTCGCATGTCGAATTCACGTGCTCGAACACCTGGAACAGCTTGTCCGCATAGCGGCCGTCGAAGCCTATGCCCTTGTCCCTGACCGTATAGACGTCCTCCCCGGCACCCGGCACGCAGCTCAGCTCCACCACTGCTTCGCGCTCCGGCGGCGTGAATTTCACGGCGTTCGACAGCAGGTGACGCAGGGCCAGCCTCAGCATCCTGCCGTCGCCCCAGGCGCGGGGGAGTTCGCCCAGCTGCAGGCGCAGGCAGCGCTGCGGCACCTCCGCCTGCAGTTCGGAGAAGATCTCGGCCGCCATGCCGGCGAGGTCCACCGCGCCGCATTCCATCTTTTGCCGACCCAGTTGCAGGAAGTGCAGCATGTCGTTCATTTGCCGCCCCATGCGCTGCGCATTGCGCCGCACTTCTCCCAGCAGCCGCCTGCCATCGGCGTCGAGCCCTGCGCAATGCTCCTCGACCAGGATCTTGGAATAGCCGTCGAGCGCGCGCAGCGGCGTCCGAAGGTCGTGCGACATCGAATAGGAAAAGTCCTCGAGTTCCTTGTTGGCGCGCTTGACCTCGGCGCCGCGCTGCCGCAGCCGCTCCCTCATTTCGTTCAGCGACGTGACCAACGTGCCGATCTCGTCGCGATGGGGATAGGCGAGCAAGGGTGCCTCGTCGTCCTCGGCCGCGAAGTCGACCTTCGACACGGCGGCCGACAGTTCCCGCAACGGGCGCGACAGCTTCCAGGTGATGGCCCAGTGGAAGATCAGCCAGAGGCCGGCCGTCTTCACGATGGAGTTGATGAGGATGACGATGAAGCTGTACTTGACGCGGTCGACGACGATGCCGCGGTCGGAGTAGAGCGAAAGGCGGCCGAGCTGCCGGGGTGCGTGCCCGTCGATCAGCACGGGCGAGCGGAGCGGCAGCTCGAGCACCTGGAACGGCGCCAGCAAGGCGTCCGAGGGCGGACCGCCCGGAATATGGCCTTCCGCTGCCAGCACTTCTCCGTGCATATCCTCGATCTTCACGCCGGAGACGATCGCGGCCTGGTTGATGCCCCGGGCCAGCGAGTTCAACAGTTCGCGATCGTAGGTCCACAGGGCGTCCGACACGCCCGGCGAAAACGAGCGGCCGAGCGCCGCGAGGTCGACGGCGATGGTGCTCCGGATCGAGGCGTACTCGATCCCCAGCTGCACGGCCGTCACCAGGATCGCCAGCAGCAGGTACCAGCCGAAGACCAGCTTGAACAGGCGGGCAGCGAGCGACTTGAGGTCGGGCAGCATGCCGATCGCCTAGTGCTCTTTCAGCATCTCGGTGTAGTAGCGGCGCACCCTCTCCTGATCCTCCGGCGGATACCAGCGCTCCGAATAGCCGCGATATTCCGGCTTGCCGCGCTCGGCCGCCATGGCGGCGTCGATCCGCGCGATCACTGCCCGCCCCCAGTCGTCGCCGGTGCACGCGACGTGGGTGAAGATGTAGGGCGGCGTACCGGCGATCGGCCGGTTGGCAATGCGCCCCGTCGCTGCGAACTTCTCGGCCAGGAATGCGGCCTCGTGAGGGAACAGGAGCAGGTAGTCGACGTCGCCGCCGAGCAGCATGCGGAACAGCTGTCCGGTTTCGAGCGGACGGATCAGCAGGTTGGGCCGGCCGCGCGCGCGCTGGATCGACGCATCGATGTTGGGCGCATAGGAGCGGCCGGGCACGACCGCGCCGACGAGCCGCGCATCCTGCAGCAGGGCGTCGAGGTCGAGCGGCGCGGAATCGCCGAAGCGCCCCTCCTTCTCCTTGAGGAAGATGACGCGATTGTCGAGGTGGGTGAGCATCGGCTTGGAGATGGCGAGCTTCAGCGCCATGGCCGGCGCCTTGAAGATGCCCGGCGTGCAGATGTCGATGCCCGCCGTGAATTCCTCGCGCCGGCGCGCGAAGCTCATCGGGACGATGCGGTGCTCGAATTCGGGCAGGCGGGCGATCAGCGTCTGCAATTCGCCGTCGAAGCTGCCGCTGCCCCGATGCGGTCCTTCGAGGATCTGGAACGGCGGGAACTCGAGGACGGCCCAGGTCAGTCCTTGCGCGCCGGCATGCAAGGGCGGCAGGGACAGGCAGAGCCCGGCGAGTATACGGAGGCAGGCGTTCAGGCGGACCATGGACGGGGGACCCTCTGCTGGACACGCATTCAGCATAGCAGAGCCCCCCGGATGCCGGTCAGTCCGCCGTCGAGTGCATCTCCTCCGCGGCGTGGCGCTGCTGTTCCTCCATGACCAGCCGGCCCAACTCCCGCTTGAGTTCGTTGAACTCGGCCGCTGCCGGATCGCGTGGACGCGGCAGGCCGACGCGCTGGTCGCGCTTGATGGTGCCCGGCCGGTAGGTCATGACGACGATGCGATCGGCGAGGTAGATCGATTCCTCGATCGAGTGGGTGACGAACAGGATGGTCTTGCCGGTCTCCGCCCAGATGCGCAGCAACTCGTCCTGCAGGTTGCGCCGGGTAAGCGCATCGAGCGCGCCGAAGGGCTCGTCCATCAGCATGATGGGCGAATCGAGCGCCAGCACCCGCGCGATGGCGACGCGCTGGCGCATGCCGCCGGAGAGATCCTTGGGGAAGCGGTCGCGGAAGTCCTTGAGGTTGAGCATGACGAGCAGGCCGTCGACCGTCGCTGCGATCTCCGCTTTCGGCTTTTTCTGCACTTCGAGCCCGAAGGCGATGTTCTGCGCAACGGTCATCCAGGGGAACAGCGCGTACTCCTGGAACACCATGCCGCGGTCGGGTCCCGGTGCCTTGATCTCCCGGCCGTCGACCGTGATGTTGCCTGCAGTCGGCAGCGAGAAGCCAGCCACGGCGTTGAGCAGCGTCGACTTCCCGCAGCCCGAGGGGCCGAGCAGGCAGACGAATTCGCCTTTGCCGATTTCTAGGTCGATGTCCTTCAGGGCGATTACTTCGCGATCGGCTGTCTGGAAGGTTTTCTGCACGGAGCGGGCGACGATTTGGGTCATGTGAGGCTTTCCAGGCTCGGCAGCCGGCTAGCGACCCGCCGAGGGCGACGGGGGATCGTCGACGCTCCGTGTCCCCCGGCCCGGATGAGACAAAGGCCCGGGCCTCC
>DASVZI010000154.1:0-30143 GCA_036391735.1 Rhodocyclaceae bacterium | reverse complement strand
GGAGCAGCCGCAGGCGCCTTGTCGTCCGCGCTGGCGGCGCCGGCCATGCAGAGGCTCAGGGCCGTCAGCACGATGGCAAGAAATTTCTTCATGATGGATTCCCTTCTCAGAGTGCGTCCTCACCGGTTTCGCCGGTGCGGATGCGGACCACTTGTTCGAGTTCGAAGACAAAGATCTTGCCGTCGCCGATCTTGCCGGTGCTGGCGGATTTCTCGATGGCTTCGATGACTTGGTCGAGCAGGTCGTCGCGGATGGCCGCTTCGACTTTTACCTTGGGCAGGAAATCGACGACGTATTCCGCGCCGCGGTAGAGCTCGGTGTGGCCTTTCTGCCGGCCGAACCCCTTGACTTCGGCGACCGTGATGCCTTGCACGCCGACGGCGGCAAGCGCTTCACGCACCTCGTCAAGCTTGAAGGGCTTGATGATTGCGGTTACCAGTTTCATGGCATTCCTCTCGTATTAAGTGTTCGATCCGCCGGCGCCGGCCGGGTCGTCGGCGGATCGGGGTCAGGTCAAAATCAGAAGGTCTTCAGGAAGGACAGGACAGCGGTACCCTTGCTGACGTCGCGGAAGCCCGACTGCGGGCCGGTGGACGACGTCCAGTTGCTGCTGCCCCAGCAGTACAGGCTCGTGCCGCCGGTGGAGCCGTTGCAGGTGCCCTTCGTGTTGGTGTCCGAGTACGCAAGCGTCACCGTGCCGAAGCCGACGTCCTTGCTGACGCCGACCTTCCAGTCGGTGTAATCCGCGTTGTTCGGCCCCGTCCAACCGGTGTTGGCGGCAATGTTCTTGACCTTCTGATGGCCGACGTGACCGATCAGCGTCCACCCGTCGCCCATGTCATAGTTGGCGTTCAGTTCCAGGTAGTCCGAGCCGCGGGTCTTCTCGTCGTTGGTGGCGGTCGTGTTCGAACCGTACCAACCGATGAAATGGCTGGAGGTCGCGTAGGAGTACTTGGCGGACAGCCACTTGTAGCCGACGCTGAAGTAGAGTTCCTGCGTGTTCGGATTGGCAAGCACCGCGGGGCTCTGGATGGCGCTGCCATGGCCCGGATAGTTGTAGGTGATGTAGCCGACGTCGTACGTCCAGTCGGGATTGAAGTTGCCCTTGTAGCCGCCATAGACGTCGACTTCGGTCGAGCCGCTGCCGAGGAAGTCCTTCACCCAGGTGATGTTCGAGGCCCAGGCGCCGACGTAGAAGCCGTTGCTGAACGCGTAGTCCACGCCGCCCTGCAGGGCCGGCTTGCCGTGGGTTTGGCTGACGCCGCGGAACAGGTAGTCGGAAACGACGCCGACGTTGAACGTCAAAGGCGAAGCGGGCGGCGCGTCTTCGGCGAAAGCCAAAGGCGAGAGTACGGCGCCGGCGATGGCAAGGCTGATGATCTTTTTCTGCATGTCATTCTCCAGTTGAAAGAGGCTACGGACTGCCTTAATGCACGGGCCATGCCAGCTCTGTAACCGCATGAAAATACAAGGTATTGTTGAACTGCGGATTCAACTTTCGCCAAAAGCCGCACCAATTGGAAACGCCCTTGCCAAAACGCCGCACCAGGCTGGTGCAAGGGTTGAAGGCCACCGGCCGCCGCGTGCTAAGCTCGTAGCATCCTAGTTGAAGGCCCGGCCCCACGGAAACCCGATCCATGACAGACACAAGACTCTTCGACGACCTCGCCGCCAAGTTCTCCGCCCTGCTGGCCGCCTCGCCGGCCAAGGACCTCGAGAAGAACATGCGCGCGCTGCTCGCTTCCACCTTCGCGCGCCTAGACCTCGTCACCCGCGAGGAATTCGACATCCAGCGCGAACTGCTCAGCCGCAGCCGCGAGCGCCTCGCCCTGCTGGAAACCCGCATTGCCGAACTCGAGGCCAAGCTCGGCGCCAAGCCGTAGCGGCGCCAGCGCGGAACTTTTCGCGCCGCGCGGCGGTCGTCACTGGCGCGGCACCGCCGCGAATTTGCGAGGCGCATATGGGGGCGGCAGCGGGGAGGCCTGAAGGCTACACGCGCACGGCGATCGGCCTGCACTGGACGATTGCGCTGCTGATCTTCGTCACGTTCCCCCTCGGCCTCTACATGGCGGACCTCCGCCTTTCGCCGCTCAAGCTGAGGCTCTACAGCTATCACAAGTGGATCGGCATCACGGTGCTGGCGCTGGCGGTGCTGCGCCTGCTGTGGCGCATCCGGCATCGTCCGCCGCCGCTGGTCCCCGGCATGCCGCGCTGGCAGGAGATCGCCGCCCACGCCAGCCACCATCTGCTCTATCTCTTCGTCCTGGTGGTCCCGCTGTCCGGCTGGCTGATGACCTCCGCGCTCGGCATCCCGGTCGTCCTGTTCGGCGTGCTGCCGCTGCCCGACCTGGTCGGGCGAGACAAGGCGCTGGGCGAGGCGCTCAAGGAAGTGCACGAATCGCTCAACTACGCGATGCTCGCCGTGGTGGCCCTCCATGTCGCCGGCGCCCTGAAGCACCAGCTCATCGACCGCGACGGCACCCTGGCGCGCATGCTGCCGTTCCTCGCCGGAGCCACGTCGCATTCCACAGGAAAGGAGACCTCGACATGAAGAACGGCATCGCCGCCCTGATCTGCGGTCTGCTCCTCGCACCCGCGCTGGCCGCCGACACCTACCGCTTCGACCCCAACCATACCCGCCCGATGTTCGAGGTGCGGCACATGGACTTCTCGACGCAACACGGCCGTTTCGACCGGGCGGCGGGCACCGTGACGGTGGATGCCGCGGCACGGCGCGGCAGCATCGACTTTTCGGTCGACACGGCGTCGATCGACATGGGCACCGACGAGTGGAACCGGCACATGAAGTCGGACGAATTCTTCGACGTCGCGAAGTACCCGGTCATGGCCTTCAAGTCCGACAAGCTGGATTTCGACGGCGACCGCGTCGTTGGCGCCGACGGACAGTTCACCTTGCGGGGCGTGACGCGGCCGCTGCACATCGCCGTCGAGCACTTCCGCTGCGGCCCGAATCCGATGAACAAGGTCGCCACCTGCGGCGGCGATGTCGTCGCCCGCATCAAGCGGTCGGAGTTCGGCATGACGAAGTTCCTGCCGATGGTCGGCGACGAAGTGGCGATCCGGGTGCCGTTCGAGGCGGCGAAGCAATGACGGCGACGTATCGGCCGGGTTATGGCCATATAATGCCGCCGTCATCCTATGGCAGTCGTTCGTCATGTCGCTTGCCGTCCTCCGTTCCCGTGCGCTCGCCGGCATGGAAGCGCGCGAAGTCGCCGTCGAGGTGCATCTCGCGGCGGGGCTGCCCGGCTTCACGCTGGTCGGCCTTGCCGAAGCGGAGGTGCGCGAGGCGCGCGACCGCGTGCGCGCCGCCATCCAGAACTGCCGCTACGAGTTCCCGGCGCGCCGCATCACGGTCAATCTCGCTCCTGCCGACCTGCCCAAGGAATCCGGCCGGTTCGATCTTGCCATTGCCCTGGGCATCCTGGTCGCTTCCGACCAGTTGAAGGCCGGAGATCTCGACGGCTACGAGTTCGCCGGCGAGCTGGCGCTCGGCGGCGGCTTGCGGCCGGTGCGCGGCGCCCTGGCCATGTGCCTGTCGGCGGCGACGTCGGGCCGCCGCTTCGTCCTTCCCGTCGACAATGCCGCCGAGGCGGCGCTGGTGCGCGACGCGCAAATCCTCCCGGCACGCAGCCTACTGGACGTCTGCGCGCATCTGGCGGGCGAGCGTGCCATCGAACCCTATCGCGAGGAGCCGCTCGCTGCGCCACCGGGCTACCCGGACCTTGCCGAGGTCAAGGGCCAGGGACCGGCCAAGCGGGCCCTGGAGGTGGCGGCTGCAGGCGCACACAGCCTCCTGCTGAGCGGTCCGCCGGGCACCGGCAAGTCCATGCTCGCCAGCCGCCTGCCCGGCATCCTGCCGGGCATGACCGAGCAGGAGGCACTGGAGAGCGCGGCGGTGCAATCCTTGGCGGGGACCTTCGATACGTCGCGCTGGGGCTGTCGCGTCGTTCGTTCGCCGCATCATTCCTCATCGAGCGCGGCGCTCGTCGGCGGCGGTTCGGTGCCGCGGCCGGGCGAGATTTCGCTGGCGCATCACGGCGTGCTGTTCCTCGACGAACTGCCGGAGTTCGGCCGCCATGTGCTCGAGTCGCTGCGCGAGCCGCTCGAGACCGGCCGCATCACCGTTTCGCGAGCCGCGCGCCGCGCCGAGTTTCCGGCGCGCTTTCAGCTGGTCGCCGCCATGAATCCCTGTCCCTGCGGCTGGCTCGGGCACTTCACCGGCAAGTGCCGCTGCACGCCGGACCAGGTCGCGAGGTATCGCGGCCGACTCTCGGGACCGCTGCTCGATCGCATCGACCTGATGATCGAGGTGCCGGCCGTGGTCGAGGCCGAGTTATCCGCGCGCGGCGCCGGCGAGCGCTCGGCGGCCGTGCGCGAACGCGTGGCGGCGGCGCATGAACGCCAGTTGACGCGGCAAGCCAAGGTCAACGCTCACCTCGAACCGGACGAGGTCGAGGCTCACTGCCAGCCGGACGCCGAAGGAGCGCGCCTCCTCAAGCGCGCCATGGCTCAGTTCTCGCTGTCGGCGCGCGGTTACCACCGCATCCTGAAGGTCGCGCGCAGCGTCGCCGATCTGGCCGGCGCGCCGCGGGTGGGCAGCGAGCACGTTGCGGAAGCAATCCACTACCGGCGCGGGCTCGGCGGGCAATAGGCGGCCGGGTGGCCGGTAGAATGGCCGGGACGCTACCACCAAGACCAACATGCGCACCGCCCCCAAGGGACTCGCGCCGCTGCTCGCGGCGCTGGCCGCGATCGGCCCGTTCTCGATCGACACCTACCTGCCGGCCTTCCCCGCCATCGGCCAGGGCCTGGGCGCGACGGCCGTCCAGGTGCAGCAGACGCTCACCGCCTACCTGATCCCATTCGCCTTCATGATGCTCTGGCACGGCGCGCTCGCCGATGCGCTCGGGCGTCGGCGCGTGCTGCTGTGGGCCTATGGCCTCTACGCGCTGGCCTCGCTGTTCTGCGCCATGGCGGGCAGCATCGAGGCCCTGTGGCTGGGCCGCGCGCTGCAGGGCCTGTCGGCCGGCGCCGGCCTCGTCGTCGGCCGCGCCATCGTGCGCGACGTGCTCGACGGCCCGGCCGCGCAACGGCTGATGGCGCACATCGGCATGATGTTCGCCGTGGCGCCCGCCGTCGCGCCGGTGCTCGGCGGCTGGGTGCAGGCCTTCTTCGGCTGGCACGCGGTGTTCGTCTTCCTCGCCCTCTACGGCTTCCTGCTGGTCGCCGCGATGTGGCGCTTCCTGCCCGAAACGCTGCCGCCCGAGGCGCGCCAGACGCTGCAGCCGCTGCCGCTGCTGCGCGCCTACGGCGAGGTGTTCGCCCATCGCGGTTTCCTCGCGCTCGCCGGCGCGCTGGCGCTCAACTTCAACGGCTTCTTCATCTACGTGCTGTCGGCGCCGGCCTTCCTGATCGGCCATCTCGGCGTGTCGCCGCAGGGCTTCCTCTGGCTGTTCGGCCCCAGCATGCTGGGCATGATCGTCGGCAACTTCCTCGCGGCGCGGCTGGCGGGCGAGGCGAGTTCACGGCGGATCGTCGGTCTGGGCTTTGCGGTGATGATCGCCGCGGCCGCTGCCAACGTCACGCTCAATCTCGCCATGGCGCCGCAGCTGCCGTGGTCGGTGCTGCCGGTCGCCCTCTACGTCGTCGGCATGGCGCTGGCGATGCCGACGCTGTCCATTCGCGTGCTCGACCTGTTTCCGCAGCGGCGCGGCCTGATCTCCAGCTGCCAGGGCATCACGCAGACGGGGGTCAATGCCATTACCGCCTCGGTGCTGGCACCGCTCGCCTGGGGCTCGACCCTGACCATGTCCCTGGCGATGGCCTTCTTCCTGCTGCTCGGCCTGGCCGCCTTCGCGGCGAGGCGATCACATCGCTTGCCGGCAGCGGCTGTCGCGGGCGAACAGGATCAACAGCATCGATAGGCAGCAGACGGCGAACAGCAGGCCGAAGCCGGCCTGCCAGGCCGCGGCGTCGTAGAGGCGCGCGCCGTT
Organism: Rhodocyclaceae bacterium; assembly: GCA_036391735.1. GTDB lineage: Bacteria > Pseudomonadota > Gammaproteobacteria > Burkholderiales > Rhodocyclaceae > Nitricoxidireducens. The sequence goes on along the minus strand of DASVZI010000154.1, from coordinate 24,129 downwards.
GGCAAGCTGCCCCGACCAGTGACGGTCGAGCAGCCAGCCGACGCCCGGCTGCAGCAGCATGCCGCCGGTGAGCGGCCCCATGTTGGCGACGCCGGCGGCGGTGCCGGTCAGGCGCAGCGGTACCGATTCCTTGACCCAGGCGAAGCCGACGATCATGTTGCCCGAGGCGAAGCCGAGCGGCACCAGCACGGCGATCACCGCCCACAGCGGCAACGGCAGGAAGGCGATCGCCGCCCAGCCGGCCAGCGCGACAGCGCCGGTGACGACGTAGATCGGCTTGCGGCGGCCCAGGCGCTCCGACCAGCTGCCGAGCAGCGGTCCGCCGATGCCCCAGGACACCAGCATCATGGAGGTGATTGCCGCGGCGGACTTGGCGTCAAGGCCGTGCACCTGCCGCAGCCACGGCACGCCCCAAAGGCCGCCGAAGGTCAGCACCGCGCCGGCGAAGCCGAGCGGTACCAGCGTCAGCAGCCAGATGTCCCGGTAGGAGAGCACTTGCGCCAGGCCGCGCAGCACCGGCACATGCCCGGCGTGCGAAGCTTCCTTGAAATGGCCTTGGTAGCCGCGCTCGGCGGGATCGTCGCGCACCCAGAGCCAGATCACCGCGCCGAGGGCCGCCGTCGCGGCGGCCGACACGCCCATCACCGCACGCCAGCCAAAGGCGTCGACGGCCATGCGCAGCGGCACGCCGCCCGCCACACCGCCGACGAGGCCGGTGAACAACAGCATGCCGGTGGCGAGCGCGTACTGACGCGCCGGGAACCAGTGGCCGGCCAACTTGAGCAGCGACACGAAACCCACGGCAACCGAGGCGCCGATCAGCAGCCGGCCGGCGCTCGCCCAGCCGATGTCCGGCGACAGGGCGAACAGGGCGGTGCCGAGGGCCGCGACGGCCGAGCCGGCGGTCAGCAGCCGGCGGGGCCCCCAGCGGTCGGCGAGGATCCCCGTCGGGATCTGCATCGCCACGTACGAATAGAAGTAGAAGGCCGAAAGGTTGCCCAGGGCCGCGCCGCCGATGGCGAACTCCGCCATCAGCTGGTCGGTAATCACCGCCGGCGCGACGCGCTGGTAGAAGGCGATCAGGTAGAAGAGGGCGCCCAGCCCCCAGATCGCCCAAGCCAGCGCCAGCGGCGCGGTACGGCCGCCGTTCGCGGCCGTCATGCCGCGGGCGGGGTCAGCACTGTTCCCACGGCAAGCCCTCGAAGCGCCAGCCGTTGAGCGTACCGCGATGGTGGTTGTCGTCGAGCTCGCCCTCGAAGCCGTGCAGCACGTTGTAGATGCGCGTGAAGCCGGCGGCCTCCAGCGCCTCGCCGGCATCGACCGAGCGGTTGCCGCTGCGGCAGATCAGCACCACTGGACGGTCGTGCGCGTGGCCGGCGAACTTCTTCACCTCGCCGACGAAATGCGGGTTGATTTCCCAGTCGGGGCCGTCGTTCCAGGCCACGTGCAGGGCGCCGGCGGGATGGCCGACGAACAGGAATTCCATTTCGCTGCGGCAATCGACGAACAGCGCCTTGGGGTTGTCATGAAGGAACTGCGCGGTTTCTTTGGGCGTCAGGTGTTCCATTTGGCTTCTCTCCTCCGGGGTCGGCCGATTATGTCGCGTGCTAAAATCCGCGTCAATTCAACGCCTTCGCGTATCCCCAATGCAACCCGACCGCAGCAACGAATTGCGCGCCTTGCTCGCGCAACGCCTCCTCATTCTCGATGGCGCCATGGGCACCATGGTGCAGCGCCACGGGCTCGCCGAGGCCGACTATCGGGGCGAACGATTCAAGGACCACGCCAAGGACCTCAAGGGCAACAACGACGTCCTGCTGCTGACGCGGCCCGACATCATCCGCGGCATCCACGAGGCCTACCTCGAGGCCGGCGCCGACATCCTCGAGACCGACACCTTCAACGCCACGCGCATCTCGCAGGCCGAGTATGGCCTCGAGGCGATCGCCTACGAGATCAACGTCGCGGGCGCCAGGCTCGCGCGCGAGGCGGCGGACAAGTTCTCGACGCCCGACAAGCCGCGCTTCGTCGCCGGCGTGATCGGGCCGACGGGGCGCACCTGCTCGCTGTCGCCCGACGTCAACGACCCGGGCTTCCGCAACGTCACCTTCGACGAACTCGTCGAGAGCTACTACGAGGCCGCCAGGGGCCTGGCCGACGGCGGCGCCGACATGCTGCTGGTCGAGACCGTTTTCGACACCCTGAACGCCAAGGCCGCGCTGTTCGCCATCGAGAAGTTCTTCGCCGACGTCGGCCGCCGCTGGCCGATCATGATCTCCGGCACCATCACCGATGCCTCGGGCCGCACGCTGTCCGGCCAGACGGCCGAGGCCTTCTGGAACTCGCTGTCGCATTCGCGGCCGCTTTCCTTCGGCCTCAACTGCGCGCTGGGCGCCAAGGATCTGCGGCAGCACGTCGAGGAGTTGTCTCACGTCTGCGATTGCTTCGTCTCGGCACACCCGAACGCCGGTCTGCCGAACGCCTTCGGCGGCTACGACGAGACGCCCGAGATGCTGGCCGCCGAAATCCGCGACTGGGCCGACAAGGGCCTGGTCAACATCGTCGGCGGCTGCTGCGGCACCTCGCCCGACCATATCGCCGCCATCGCGAAGGCCGTGGCCGGCATCGAGCCGCGCGCCATTCCCGAGGTCGAGAAGAAGCTGCGCCTGGCCGGCCTCGAAGCCTTCAACGTCGCTGCCGACAGCCTCTTCGTCAACGTCGGCGAGCGCGCCAACGTCACCGGCTCGCGCGCCTTCGCCAAGATGATCATCGAGGGCCGCTACGACGACGCGCTGCGCGTCGCTCGCCAGCAGGTGGAGAACGGCGCCCAGGTGGTCGACGTGAACATGGACGAGGCGATGCTCGACGGCAAGCGCGAGATGGAACGCTTCCTCAAGCTGGTCGCTTCCGAGCCGGACATCGCGAAGGTGCCGATCATGCTCGACTCCTCGAAGTGGGAGGTGATCGAAGCGGGCCTGAAATGCGTCCAGGGCAAGGGCATCGTCAACTCGATCTCCATGAAGGAGGGCGAGGCGAAGTTCCTCGAGCAGGCGAGGCTGGCGCGCCGCTACGGCGCCGCCGTCATCGTCATGGCCTTCGACGAGCAGGGCCAGGCCGACACCTATGAGCGCAAGACGCAGATTTGCAAGCGCGCCTACGAGCTGCTGGTGGCCGACGGCTTCCCGCCCGAGGACATCGTCTTCGACCCGAACATCTTCGCCATCGCCACCGGCATTCCCGAGCACGACAACTACGCCGTCGATTTCATCAACGCGGTGCGCTGGATCAAGGCGAATCTTCCGCACGCCCACATCTCCGGCGGCGTCTCCAACGTCTCGTTCTCCTTCCGCGGCAACGACCCGGTGCGCGAGGCGATCCACACGGTGTTCCTCTACCACGCCATCAAGGCGGGGCTCACCATGGGCATCGTCAACGCCGGCCAGCTCGGCGTCTACGACGATCTCGATCCGGCCCTGCGCGAGAAGGTCGAGGACGTGGTGCTGAACCGCAAGGCCGGCGCTGGAGATACGCTGGTCGAGTTCGCCCAGACCGTGAAGGGCCAGGCCAAGGAGCAGGCGCAGGATCTCGCCTGGCGTTCGTGGCCGGTGGAGAAGCGCCTCGAGCATGCGATGGTCAAGGGCATCACCGAGTTCGTCGTCGAGGACACCGAGCAATGCCGCGCCGCGCTTGCCGCAGCGGGCAAGCCGCCGCTCGCCGTGATCGAGGGCCCGTTGATGGCCGGCATGAACGTCGTCGGCGACCTCTTCGGCGCCGGCAAGATGTTCCTGCCGCAGGTTGTGAAGTCGGCGCGCGTCATGAAGCAGGCCGTCGCCCATCTCGTCCCCTACATCGAGGAAGAGAAGCGCAAGTCGGGCGCGACGTCGAAGGGCCGCGTCGTCATCGCCACGGTCAAGGGCGACGTGCACGACATCGGCAAGAACATCGTCGGCGTGGTGCTCTCCTGCAACGGCTACGAGGTGATCGACCTCGGCGTCATGGTGCCGGCCGACAAGATCCTCGCCGCGGCGCGCGAACACAACGCGGGCATCGTCGGCCTATCGGGCCTCATCACGCCCTCGCTCGAGGAGATGAGCCACATTGCGGCCGAGATGCAGCGCCAGGGATTCGACATGCCGCTGCTGATCGGCGGCGCCACCACCAGCCGCGCGCACACCGCGATCAAGATCGCGCCGAACTACGCCCAGCCGGTGGTCTACGTGCCGGACGCTTCGCGCGCCGTCGGCGTGGTGACCAAGCTGCTGTCGGCCGACCAGGCGGAAGGCTACAAGGCCGAGATCGCCGCCGACTACGAGAAGGTCCGTGCGCAGCACGCCGCCAAGCAGGGCGTGCCGCTGGTGACGCTCGCCGCGGCGCGCGCGAATGCGGCCAAGCTCGCGTTCGCCCCCGTGAAGCCGAAGAAGCTCGGCATCAGCGTGCTGCCCGAGCTCGACCTCGCGATGCTGGTGGGCTACATCGACTGGGGCCCGTTGTTCCAGACCTGGGATCTCGCCGGCGCCTACCCGAAGCTGCTGAACGACCCCAAGGTCGGCGAAGCCGCGCGCAGCGTGTTGGCCGACGGCCACGCCATGCTGCAGCAGATCATCGCCGGCCGGTGGCTGACCGTGAATGCCGTCTTCGGCCTGTTCCCGGCGAACTCGAACGGCGACGACATCGTTCTCTACGCCGACGAAGCGCGCACCCAACCGCTGATGAGCTGGCACGGCCTGCGGCAGCAGCAGCAGCGCCCCGACGGCAAGCCGCAGCAATGCCTCGCCGACTTCGTCGCGCCGGCCGGCACGCCGGATTACGTCGGCGCATTCGCCGTCACCGCGGGACTCGGCATCGAGAAGAAGCTCGCCGAGTTCGAGGCCCAGCACGACGACTACCACGCGATCATGCTGAAGGCGCTGGCCGACCGGCTCGCCGAAGCGGCCGCCGAATGGCTGCACGAGCACGTCCGCAAGGATGCCTGGGGCTACGCCGCCGACGAGCAGCTGTCGAATCACGACCTGGTTGCCGAAAAATACCTGGGCATCCGTCCCGCGCCCGGCTATCCCGCCTGCCCGGACCACACCGCCAAGGGCGAGCTCTTCAAGCTGCTCGACGTGCCGAAGAACGCCGGCATGGGCATCACGGAGAACTTCGCGATGACGCCCGCCGCATCGGTGGCAGGCTTCTACCTCGCGCATCCCGAGGCGCATTACTTCGCCGTGTCGAAGATCGGCCGCGACCAGTTGGCGGATTGGGCGAAGCGCAGCGGGCTCACCGAGGCCGAAGCGGAGCGGTGGCTGGCGCCGGTGCTCTGAGGGTCGGCGCGCCGCCCGTTATCCCTCGACCGGCTCCCCGACGATCCGGTAGCAGGGGCGGTAGCTCTTGCCGGACAGCTTCATGCGCCGTTGCGCGACGAAGGACGACAGCAGTTCGTCCATGAGGCCCATGAGCTTCGCGTCGCCGTGGAGCTCGAAGTTGCCGTGCTTCTCGACTTCGCGGATGCCGGATGCCTTGACGTTGCCGGCCACGACGCCGGAAAAGGCGCGGCGGAGGTTCGCGGCCAGCGAATGCAGCGGCTGGTTCGCATGCAGCTTGAGGTTGCGCATCCGCTCGTGCGTCGGATGGAACGGCTTCTGGAACTCGTGATCGATGTTGAGCAGCCAGTTGAAGTAGTAGGCGTCCCGCTTGTCCTTGCGGAAGCTGCGAACCTGCTTGATGCCGGCCAGCATCTCGCGCGCGACTTCTTCCGGATCGTCGATGATGATCTTGTAGTGGCTCTGAGCTTGGGGACCGAGTGTCTGGCCGATGAAGGCGTCGATCGAACGGAAGTAGCCCTCAGCGCTCTTGGGGCCGGTAAATACCAGCGGGAACGGCATCGACGCGTTGTCCGGGTGCAGCAGGATGCCCAGCAGGTAGAGCACTTCCTCCGCGGTGCCCACGCCGCCGGGGAACACCACGATGCCGTGGCCCGCGCGCACGAAGGCCTCGAGGCGCTTCTCGACGTCGGGAAAGATCACCAGCTCGTTGACGATGGGATTCGGCGCCTCGGCGGCGATGATGCCGGGCTCGGTGAAGCCCAGGTAGCGGCCGCCGCGGACCCGTTGCTTCGAGTGGGCGATGGCGGCGCCCTTCATCGGGCCCTTCATCGCGCCGGGGCCGCAGCCGGTGCAGATGTCGAAGCCGCGCAAGCCGAGCTGGTAGCCGACTTCCTTGGTGTAGTCGTACTCCTCGCGGCTGATCGAATGGCCGCCCCAGCAGACCACGACGTTGGTCTGGGTCACCGGCTTCAGCACGCCGGCGTTGCGCAGGATGTGGAACACCGCGTCGGTGATGCCGTCGGCCGTGGCGACGTCGAACCTCGGATTGCCGCTGATCTCGCTGCCGACGTACACCACGTCGCGCAGCACGGCGAACAGATGTTCCTGGATGCCCTTGATGAGGATGCCGTCGACGAACGCCGTGGACGGGGCGTTCTGGATGTCCAGCTTGATGCCGCGCTGGCGCTGGATGATGCGGATGTCGAACGAGCGATAGCGCTCCAGCAGTTCCTTGCCGTCGTCCAGTTCGTTGCCGCAACTGAGCACGGCCAGCGAGCAGTTGCGATACAGCTCGTGCAGGCCGCTGTGGCCGCGGTCGAGAAGCTTGGTGGCTTCCCGGCGGGAAAGGATTTCCATGCGCCCGGTCGGCGCCACCTGGGCATCGACGACTTCGATATTGCGTTCCATGGCGGCATTGTATCCGCGCGATGGCCGCGCTCCGGGCGCTCGGGGGATAATGCCGGCCACAATGAAGATATGGGTCGACGCCGACGCCTGCCCCGGCGTCATCAAGGACATTCTCTACCGCGCCGCCGATCGCGCGCAGGTGCCGCTCACGCTGATCGCCAACCAGATGCTGCGCGTCCCGCCGTCGCCCTGGATTCGCGCGCTTCAGGTGCCGGCCGGATTCGATGTCGCCGACCAGCGCATCGCCCAGGAGGCGGAGGCGGGGGACCTGGTGATTACCGCCGACGTGCCTCTCGCTGCGCAGGTCATCGCCAAGGGCGCCCAGGTGCTCGATCCGCGCGGCGAACTGCTGACGACAGCCAATATCCAGGAGCGGCTTACGCTGCGCAACTTCATGGAAGGCCTGCGCAGCGGCGGCGTCGATACCGGCGGCCCGGCGGCGTTCTCGGCCACGGACCGGCAGGCATTCGCCAATCGCCTCGACGGGCTGCTGCGCCGCTTGACCTGACGGCTATAGTAGGCTTCACGCTCGCGCTCCCAATCACAAGGAGCGCATCATGATCGATCCGAAAGCCATGTCCGACGACGTTTTCCTCGCCGCCTTCCTCGATGCCAGCATGCCGCCTTCCGGCTTCGACCATCTGGGGCATCTGCGCGCGGCCTGGATACTGCTGCAGCGGCGTCCGCTCGAGGCGGCGATCGAGGAATGCTGCGACGGCATTGCGCGGCTGGCGGCGCGTCTCGGCGTGCCGGGCAAGTACAACCGCACGCTGTCCGAGGGGCTGCTGCGCATGATGGCGGCCGGCGGGGCGGCGCGTCTGCCATGGGAGGAATTCCTGCGGGCGAACCCGGATCTGGTGGCCGATGCGCGCGGCTGCCTGGCGCGGCATTATTCGGATGAGCGGCTGGCGGGGGGCGAGGCGCGGCTGCGCTTCGCAACGCCTGATCGGTTGCCGCTGCCCTCATGTCCGGCGTGACGGACAGCCGGCTGACGCTCGGCCGGCTGGGCAAGCTGGCCGGCCTCGCGCGCTCGTCGCTGCTGCACTACGAGGCGCTCGGGCTGCTGCGGCCTTCGCATCGCAGTTCGGCCGGCTACCGGCTCTACGGCGCGGCGGAGGTGGAGCGCCTGCGCGCCATCCGCCGGCTGCGCGACGCGGGGCTGCCGCTGGCGGCGATCGCGCGACTGCTCGGTGCGCAGGCATCGCGCGGTGCCGGGGCTGCCTCGCCGTCGGAACCGGCGCGGTTGCTGGAGGCGCGGCTGCTCGGTCTTTGCGCGGAGATCGACGGACTGCGCAAGCAGCAGCGCCAACTCGCGCGCCTGCTGGCGCTGCCCGAGTTTCGCGCCGGGCAACCTTGCGGCGACAAGACGTCCTGGGTGGCGCTGCTGCGACATGCCGGTTTCAGCGACGACGACATGCGGCAATGGCACGTGGACTTCGAGGCGGAGGCGCCGGCGGCGCACGGCGCCTTCCTGCGCTCGCTGGGCCTGCCGTCGCGGGAGGCCGCGGCGATCCGGCGCTGGGCGAAGAAGGCCGAGCGGGCCTAGCGCCCGAAATCGGGACTGGTGGCCTTCAGCCGGGCGACGATCCGGCTCAGGCTCGCATACACGCGCATCAGGTAGCGGCCTTGCCGTGCCGGATTGCCGGAGTGATAGTTCGCCACGCCTTCCCAGACATTGCCGCTTTCGGAGATCTTCCGCCCCAGGATCAGCGCGCCGGCCGCGACGTTGGCGCAGCCGTCCAGCGCGAGCCGGCGCTTGAGCTCGGGTTCCGCCACGCGATAGTGTCTAGCCAGGCTCGGCAGCCAGGCGGTGTTGACGCTCATCGGCCCGAGGTCGATGGTGCCGTTGCGATTCAAGGCCAGCTCGCCCGGACGGCCGCCCTCCGTCTTCATGACGGCCAGCAGCACGTAGGGATCGACGCCGTTGCGGTCGGCTTCCCTGACCAGGCAACTCATGCTCGGCGGCGAGCTGCTTCCGGGCATGAGAGTGTTGCGCTTGAGCTCCAGTACCAGCTGCGGGGCACTGTCGGGAACGCCGTCTGGAGAGGGAGGCAGGTCGGGCAACATGGGGGCGGAGTGTACTTCGATCCCGCCCCCGGCGCTTCGTCCTAGTGGTGCTGCTGCGAGGCCCCGATCGAACGGGCCGCCTCCTCGCAAAGCCGCTCGCAATCCCGGCACGCCTCGGCGCAGATCGCGCAGTGCTGGTGCTGATGCGCGTGGCGGCCGCATTCTTCTCCGCACGCGCGGCAAGCCAGGCCGCAAGCCTCGAGCATCGAGCGCAGCGCCGCCTGGTTGCTGCCGGTGCGGCGGCTGCCCATCGATCCCGCCGCACGGCAGGCGTCGGCGCAATCGAGATTCAGGCGAATGCACTGAGTGAGTTGCTGGACCATGCCCTCCGCCAGGCAGGCGTCCGCGCAAGCAGTGCAGGCCTGCTCGAGACTCGCCCGGAGAACCGGGTTCCTCGAACCCGCGCGATGCGCGGGTGTCGTAATGGAACAGGCGGCCAATGCCGCCGGGAGCGATGCAATGCCAAGTTGGACGACTTTGTTCAAACACGCGGGTGCGGCCTACGCGGCGATCGTGTTGTCGATCGTCGGCATCGACGTCCGGATGGACGACGCGGCGTTCAAGGCGGACGCGCGGCACAAGTCCGTCAGCGAGACGCCGGGGAAGGTCGCGGACACTCCCGCGCCGACCGACAAATAGGCCGCGATGCCGAGACTTCTGGTCAGATGCTTCGCGGTGTCCATCGACGGCTTCGCGGCCGGGCCGGACCAGGATGTGCAGCATCCGCTCGGCGTCGGCGGTGAAGAGCTGATGGAGTGGTTCTTCCAGACGCGGACATGGCGCAGCATGCACGGCCAGGCCGGAGGGGAGACCGGCGTCGACGACGGCATCGCGGCAAAAGGGTTTGCGGGGATCGGCGCATGGATCATCGGCCGCAACATGTTCGGCCCGATTCGCGGTCCCTGGGCCGACGAAGCGTGGAAGGGCTGGTGGGGCGACGAGCCGCCCTACCGTTGCCCGGTGTTCGTCTTGACCCATCATCCGAGGCCGGCGCTGCGCATGAGCGGCGGCACGGAGTTCCATTTCATCACCGGCGGCATCCACGCGGCGCTGGATCGTGCGCGCGAAGCGGCCGGCGACCTCGACATCCGCTTGGGCGGCGGCGTTACGACGGTGCGGCAGTTCCTCCAGGCGCAATTGGTCGATGATATGCACGTCGCGCTGCGGCCCATCCTGCTCGGGAGAGGAGAAGCCCTGTGGCAGGACCTCGATGCGCGAGCGCTCGGCTACGAATGCACCGGGACGATCGCGGGCGAGCGCGCGACCCACCTGACGCTGGGCCGGCGGCGGGAGCCGCCGCCGGAGACCTGAGCGCCTACTTTCCGGTGAAGAAATCCTTCACGTCGTCGATGAAGCCCGAAATTCCCTTGACCGCGCGCTGAATGATGTTTGGCTTGGCGGCGGGAACGTCGGCGGCCGCCGGCGCGTTGTTTTCAGCGGGGCTGGACGCGGCCGTGTCGTCGGCCTTGACCGGCGTGATCGCCGGTGGGGATTCGAGCGCCTGACTCTGCGCATCCGCGGGCTTGATCGGCTGCGTTTCCACGGCCGGCTGGCTTGAGCCGTCCTCCGCAATGGCGTAGAACGCCGTGCCCGCGAGCAGCAGCGCGGCGGCGGCCTGGGCGATTTGCTTTGCATTCATGGTCGATCTCCATAGGTTCGGGCGAGGGGCGCCGATCGCCGCTCCGAGGCTTAGATGGAGCAGCAGATCGGGAACCGCAACCGTGGCAATCGGACCACCCGGCGCAGCACGGGCTTCACCGTCTTCTCAATGGGTGAGCGTGATGCGAGGTGGGCCGCCACGCCTGATGTGCGGTTAGTACTTAGGTAATACCAGTTGCATATTTGGCGAAACCGGCGTTTAATGCCGCGTCGCGCTTACGGGCATTCCATTTCCGTCATATCTCGGGAGAAGTTGAAATGAAGAAGTTCGCGTTGCCGCTGACCGCGGCCGCTGCGGTACTCGTGACCGGTTGCTCTACCATTACCCAGAGCGAAATGCAGTCCGTTGCCGTGACGGCGACCTATCAGGACAAGCCGGTTGCCGCCGACTGTCGATTGACGAACGACAAGGGAAGCTGGGACGCCAAGGCGCCGGCCAACGTCTCGATCAGGAAGTCGGGCGAGGATCTCGACGTTACCTGCAAGCAAGAAGGAATGCCGGATGGCCTCCTCAAGGCGATTTCACGCGCCGCTGGATCCATGTTCGGCAACATCATCTTCGGCGGCGGCATCGGCGCCCTCATCGATCACAACAAGGGCACCGGCTACGATTATCCGAACCGCCTGCCGGTGAAGATGGGCGAATCGACCGTGATCGACAAGAAGGTTGAGAAGCAGCAGGAGCAACAGCAGCAGGCCGCTGCATCCGGGTGCGGCGCCGAGAAGTGCTGAACGCCTGAAGCGACCGGGCGGCCAACCAGCCGCGCGGTCGCATATAGCACCGTGCGGGCATAATCGCCGCATGAGGCTGTGGACCCTCCACCCCAAGGTTCTCGATCCGCGCGGGCTCGTCGCCTTGTGGCGCGAAGCCCTTCTGGCGCAGGCGGTGATCGCCGGCCAGACGCGCGGTTACCGCCACCATCCCCAACTCGCGCGCTTCCTCGCTGCGCCCTCGCCCGCGGCGGCGATCGCCGATTACCTGCGCGGCGTGCATGAGGAATCGCTGAGGCGCGGCTACGCCTTCGATGCGTCGAAGATCGGCCGGGCAGGCGGCGCGGTGCGCATCGCCGTGCCGCGAGGCCAACTCGACTACGAGTGGCGGCATCTGCTCGCGAAGCTGCGCGTGCGGGCGCCCGACTGGCTGGCCGGCCTGGGCGAGGCGACGCGGCCGGCCGCCCATCCGCTTTTCCGTGTCGTGCGAGGGGGCATTGCGGACTGGGAGATCAGGCGCTAGATGTCGTAAGATGCTTCGCGCATCGACCCCAGAGGAGACCGCCATCATGGCCGAAGAACAACAGGACGGCCGCATGAGCTTCGACGAAGCCGTGCATTACGTTCAGACCCATCCCGATCACTCGGCCTTCGCCGCCATGCCGGTATTCGGCGAGCGCAGCGAGGACGCCGAGCAGCGCGCGGAAGGCGCGCGCGTGTTCGTGCTGCGCGGCAACGGGACGGGCAGCCACGAGATGCTGTTCATCGCCGGACCATTTTTCGCAAACGTCTTCGCCGCGCACGAGACCTTCGCGGCGGCGGACATTCCCGAGCGCGTGCGCGAACTGCGTTTCATGCCGACGCGCCTGGACGAGGAGTGGCTGTCCGGCCAGATGCAGTTCCTGATCCAGAACCTGGTCCAGGCGTCCGGCGCGGTGGCGCCGGAGATGCCGCACTACGAGGCGGAGATCGCGCACGCGGAAGGGGAAGTCGCGATTCCGCTGTCCTCCATCGGCGGCCGGGGCAAGGGGAAACCCTGATGGCCGGGCCGCGCGCCGAGGGCACGCGGGCGCATGCACCGGACCTCGACTGGAGCCAGGTGCGAGAGACGGTCCTGATGATCGAGCTGGCGGCCGGCCAGGTGGCCGCCGGGATGCGCGATTCGAACGCCTCGGTCGACGTGCTGACCGACACCTTCACTTCCCTCGCCGGGACGCTGCAGACCGTCGAGACCGCCGTCGGGACCCTCCCCGACACGATCGGCAACGGCTTGGTCAAGGCGGAAATCGAGGCCAGCACGCGGCTGGTCTCGCAGAAGGTCCATCAGGCGATCGTGGCCTTCCAGTTCTACGACAAGCTGGTGCAGCGACTGGCTCACGTCTGCGAGAGTCTCGACGGCCTGGCGGACCTGGTCGCCGACCCGGCGCGGCTCTATCGGCCGAGCGAATGGGTGGCGCTGCAGGACCGGGTGCGATCGCGCTACACCATGGCGGAAGAGCGCGCGATGTTCGATGCCCTGCTGCAAGGAATGAGCGTCGAGCAGGCGCTCGCGCAGTACCTGCAGGTGCGCAGGCAGGAAATCGACGCCGCCGGCGGGGCGGTGGAGCTGTTCTAGACGCCCCAGGTGACCGGCTTCTGCCGCGCCAGGGAGATTTCCAGCAGTTCGATCAGGGGCACGGCGCGCTGCGCCAGGCCGACCGGCCGCGCCGCCTCGCTCTCCTCGTCCTCGTCGTTGAGAGGGTCGCCGTGCTGCGCCTTGTCCAGCGCGGCTGCCGTCTTCAGGCGCGCGATGGATCCGGGCAGCTGTTCGACGGTGACGACGCCGCGGTCGGTCTGTTCCTTGCCCATGAGCTGCATCATCTGGTGGGCGACATCGTTGAACATCATGATGTCCGGGCCGACCTCGGAGCGGAAGGTAATCATTTCAAGCCTCCTAACCATTCGAGGATCCGCTGGGCCGGCTTCTTCCACTCCCGCTCGAGCATGATGCCGTGCCCCATCGCGGGAAATATCTCTGCCTGGACATTGTAGGTGCGCGCCGTCATCTCCACCAGCGACGCCGGGATCATGTGGTCGCATTCCGCGCCGAGCACCAGCAGGCGATGGCGCGCCACGCGCGCCGGATGGGGCAGGTTGAACAGCGTCATGTCCCAGATGGCGCGGTACGACTCCGGCTGCGCCAGGCGGTAATAGCGCTTGAGGTCGTCCACCGAGACGGGCTGCGCGAACAGCGCTTCGCGCAATGTGTCGAACGAGACCTGGCCGCCGCCCATCAGGCGGTTGAGGTCCTTCATCAATCCGGGACGGCTGAACATCAGGCCGAACGCGGAAGTCATGAGTCCCTGCGGCGGCACCGAGCAGAGCAGCACCGCGCCGGTCGCCTCGTGGCGCTCGAGGTATTTCTGCACCACGAAGCCGCCCATCGAATGGCCGATCAGCACTGGCGGCGCCGGCAAAGTCGCCGCGACGCGGGCGATGTCCCGCACGTAGTCGTCGATGGAGAAACTGTCGAGGTGGTGGCGGCCGCGGCTGTTGCCGTGGCCGGAAAGGCTCACGGCGTACGAGGCGTAGCCCTGAGCCGCGAAGAACGGCAGGAAATGGTCTTCCCAGCACCAGGCGGCCGTGTAGGCGCCGTGAACGAAGAGCAGGGGCGTGGCTTGCGGTCGACCCTGAGGCGCATGCGCGAGCACTTCAAGGTCGTCGAAACGGGGCGGGGTCATGGGTGGGGAACGGCGAGGGGGCGGCACATTCTACCTTGCGGCATGGCGCCGCCGGCAGAAGCCCGCGGCGTGCTCAGGCGGCGTCCGAGCCTGCCGGCGGCCGTGCGATCGTCTCTTCGGCCTTGCGGATGACGTTGGCCCGCTGCTCGTCGTCGAGACCGATCAGGTGCGACGCCAGCCAGGACAGCGAGGCTTGGGGAATCAGACGCTTTGCCTGCGCAAGGTCGTCCGGCAGCGCGGGATTGTCGGGACCGGCGGCCAGATGCCGTGCGGTATCGACGCACAGCCGGCAGATGTTGGCGCGCACGTGGTCGACGCCCTGGATCAATTGCGCCAGCAGCGGCGGCAGTTCCCAGATCGAGGCGCACTTCAGCGTGAGATCGCGGAAGCGGAAGCCGCAGGCCAATTCCTGCGCCTGCGCCGAGCGTGCCGCGCGGCCGGCCGCAAGCGCGTCAGCAGCGGCTTGCGGCAGTTCGGGCGCGAACGACCAGAGCAGCAGTTCGCCGCACTCGGCCAGCAGCGTCGCCAGGGCGATCTCCTCGGGCGCGATGTCGGAGCGCGCCGAGACCCAAAGCACGCTGAGCTGGCTCGCCAGCACGGCGCGCGATTCGCACGCCGCGAGTCCGGGATTTTCGGTATCGGTTTCCGGGCTGCTGCTCAGCAACTCGCGGAAGGCAGTCACGCCGAGTTGCATCACTGCAGCCAGCGGCGTCGTGGTGTCGCGTCCGAGGCGACGGCTGCGGCGCTTTTCGGCTTCGCGCAGCAGGCGCAGGCAGAGGAAGGGATCGCTGACGGCGATTGCCGCGAGTTCCTTGGCGGACAGCGCGTCGCCCTTGCTCTCCTCGAGGGCGACCAGCAGCATCTTGGAGCGTGCCATGGAAGGCAGTTCCTGCGCCGTCAGGAACGCGGCCCACTGATCGACGCCCCATTTGTCCTGGTAGTCGTGCAGCATCCGTTGCTCGCTGATCCCCTACGCCTCGTTGTCCCGGAGGGCCGCGGCGCGCGCCTCGTGGATGCGCGCCGGAATCGTGGTTCGATCGCTGCAGCTACGGGAAACGGCTGCGGCGTCGACCGATTGTACGATAGCCAGGGACCGGCGCCAGCGCGCCGCCTGCGGATAAGGCTCGTCCTCGCGCCCCAGGCGGCCGCGGTAGTCGGCTTCGCAGGCAGCCAGGACGAGGTCGAAGCGCTCCGGGCGCCGCAACGCGTCGCAGCGCTCGAGCAGCTTCAGCACCGTCGCCGGCCGCAGTTCGTCGACCTTGTGGATGTCGCCATGGAAAGCCGCCGCCAGCCGCGCGACGTCCCGGCACTCGACGGGGACGCGCAAGCGCTCGCACAGTGCGTCGAGCAGCGGCAGGCCGGCGGCTTCGTGGCCGATGTGGCGGGGCAGCACCTCGGGCGGCGTGAGGGCCTTGCCGAGGTCGTGGGTGAGCGCGCCGAAGCGGGCCGGCAGCGGCATGCCGAGCCGGGCCGCCACGTCGATCACCATGCCGACGTGGATGCCGGTGTCGATCTCCGGATGGTAGTCGGCGCGCTGCGGCACGCCGTAGAGCGCCTCCACTTCGGGCAGCAGGCGCGCCAGCGCGCCGCAGGCGCGCAGCACGCCGAGCATGCGCGACGGTTTGCGTTCCATCAGCCCGCGCGAGATCTCCTGCCAGACGCGTTCCGGCACCAGGTGGTCGACCTCGTTGCTGTCGACCATGGCGCGCATGAGATCGAGGGTTTCCGGCGCCAGGGCAAAGTCGGCGAAGCGCGCGGCGAAGCGCGCGACGCGCAGGATGCGCACCGGATCCTCGCCGAAGGCCGGCGAGACGTGGCGCAGCACTTTTGCCGCGAGGTCGGCACGGCCGCCGTGGGGATCGACATATTCGCCCGAGGCCGACTTGGCGATGGCGTTGATGGTGAGGTCGCGCCGCGCCAGGTCCTCCTCGAGCGTCACCTCGGCGTCGGTGTGGAAGACGAAGCCCTTGTAGCCGGGCGCGGTCTTGCGCTCGGTGCGCGCCAGCGCGTATTCCTCGCCGCTGGCGGGGTCGATGAAGACCGGGAAGTCCTTGCCCACGGGCCTGAATCCGCGGGCCGCCATGTCCTCGGGCGTCGCGCCGACGACGACCCAGTCGCGATCCTGCACGGGCAGGCCGAGAAGTTCGTCCCGCACCGCTCCGCCGACCGAATAGATCTTCACGCGGGCGGCGCCAGGTAGGACGGCGCGATCGCCTCGAGCGGCGTCGGCGTCAGCCCGAACGGCCAGACGCAGCCTTCGCCGCAAACGCTCGGTACTTGCATGGAACGCAGATTGTCGCGCGTCAGCGGCGCGCCGGGGATCAACTCCATGGCGGCGGCCTGCAGCATGGCGAGCGCGTCGGGCAGGTCGACGATCGGCCGCGCGTGGCCCGACATCCTGCCGGCGTAGGCGACCAGTTCGCGCAGGGTGTAGCGATGCGGGCCGCATAAATCGTAGCTGCGGCCGAAGCTCGCTTCGCGCGCCAGGCTGGCGGCGAAGGCGGCCGCGACGTCCTCGACCCAGACCGGCTGGAAGCGCGCCGCGGGGCAGGCGAGCGGCAGCACCGGGAACAAGCGCTGCAACTGGGCAAAGAGATTGAGAAAGGAATCGCCGCGGCCGAAGATCGCCGAGGGCCGGAATACGGTGACTGCCACCGGGGGCGCCACGGCGAAGGCCGCGGCCTCCCCGGCGGCCTTGGAGCGTAGGTAGCCCGAGGGCGCCCGGGCGTCGGCGTTCAAGGCCGACATGTGGAGCAGGCGCTTCACGCCGGCGGCCTGGCAGGCGCGGGCGATTTTCTTCGGCAACTCGGCGTGCGCCCGCGCGAAGCCGCTCCCGTAAGGCGTGCCGTTGCCGCCCTTCAGGACGCCGACCAGGTTGATCGCGGCGTCCTTGCCGGCCATCAGGCGTGCGAGCGTCCGCTCGTCGTGCACGTCGGCTTCCTCGACCGTCAGCGTCGGAAACACCAGCAGGTGCCGGGCGCGCTCGTAACGCCGGGTGGGGACGTGAATGTTGTGGCCGCCGGCGTAGAGCTTCTGGGCCAGATGGGTTCCGACAAACCCGGAGCCGCCGATCAACAGGATGTTCATTGCCGGCTCCGGCGGATTCAGGGGAGGTCCCCGGCGCCGGCGTCGCCGACGCCGCGCGGGCCGATGATTCCCAGCCGCGCCTTCAGCGATTGGGGCTTCTCGCCGAACAGCGCGGCGTAATAGATCGAGTTGCTCATCACCTTCTTGACGTAGTCGCGCGTTTCGTTGAAGGGAATCGCTTCGGTATAGATGGCGCCTTCCAGCGGCCTGTCGGTGCGCCACTTGCGGGCGCGCCCGGGCCCCGCGTTGTAGGCGGCCGACGCCAGCACCGGGTGGTTGTCGAGGCTGTCGAGGACCATCTTCAGGTAATGGGTGCCCAGCGTAACGTTGGTGTCCATCTCGGTGACGCGCCCGGGATGGTAGCCGACCAGGCCGATCTTGCGCGCCACCCATCTTGCGGTGGCCGGCATCAGCTGCATCAGTCCCTTGGCGCCCACGCCGGAACGGGCCGAGGTGATGAAGCGGCTTTCCTGCCGCATCAGGCCGTAGATCCAGCCGCTGTCGAGCGCCAGTTCGCGCGCCTTGGGATCGACGTATTCGCGGAAGGGCGCCAGGTAGCGCAGCTCATAGTCGTGCTGCGCCTGGGTGCGGTCGGCGGTACTGATGGCCCGGTCGTAGACGTCCAGGCGCCGCGCCAGTTCGGCGGCCGCCAGCAGCGCGCGGTCGTCCATGTTGCGCACCGTCCAGTTCCATTCGCGCACGCCTTCGATGCGGATGTCGAGGCGCATCAGCGCCAGCGCGCGCTGCAGGCCCGGATTGGATGCCGCCTGCCCGAGCTCGTCGGCCGTCGGGGGCGGGGCCTTGGCCGGCACGGCGACGGTGCGTCCGAGCTCCTCGTCGGCGAGATTGCTGTAGAAGTTCGGCCGGCCGCCGATCTTCAGGTAGAGCGCCTTGGCTTCCTCGGGCTTGCCCAGTGCCGCGAGCGCGCGGCCGCGCCAGTAGACCCAGGTCGGATCGGCGGCCAGCAGCGGCGGCATTTGCTCCACGGTGGCGCGCACGGTTTCCCAGTCCTGCGCCAGGAGCGCGGCGCGCACCTTCCAGGCCAACTGCTCATCGGAAAGCGGCAGCGGCGCGGCCTCCGCCGCACGGCGGTACCAGGCCAGGGCGTCGGGCATGTGGCGAACCGCCGCCTGCCAGGCCAGCTGGCCCCAGGCGTAGCTTCGCTCGGCCGGCCCGAAGGCCTTCTCGATGTCGCGCCACTGCGTCGCGGCGGCGCCCGGGTCGCTGCGCGCCATGCGGGCCACGGCGAACAGCGCCATCTCCCGTCCCAGCCGCGTCGCCGCGAAATTGGCGGGCTGCTTGACCAGGTAGTGCGCCGGCCGGTCGGCGATAGCGTCCAGGGTGCGGGGAGCCGGTGCCTGGCCCAGCGGCAGGTAACGCGCGAAGCGCTTGGCCTCGCGCAGCTTGTTGACCTCCAGCAGCCGCCGCACGCGCTGCCAGGCATCGTCGCCGTCGAGGCGCCGGTCGGCGATCAGGCGCTCCATCAGCGGCAGGCAGGAATCCGGCATGTCCAGCAGGGAGAACCACAAGGGTCGCGCCTCGTCGAGAGCGGTCGCATCCTGCTGCGTCGCGAGCCGCGCCTGCAGGTCGTAGCAGGACAGCTCGGCATCGGGCTGCGTCAGCTTCGGGTATTCCTGCGCGAACGCGCTCCAGCTGCCTTGCTTGCCGAGCCAGCGCAGCCAGTCGGCGCGCAGCTTCTCGGCGAGGTAGCTGCCCGCCTCGCGGTCGAGGAACTCCGGTACGCCGTCCGCCTGGTTGTCCTCGAGCTTAAGCCGCAGCTGCCAATACTCGGCCCACGGGCGCAACTCGCTGCCTTTCAGCGCTTCGACGCTGCGCGCCAGGCGAGCGCGCTCGCCGTTGCGGAAGGCCTCGCGGGCGGTCAGGAACTGCTCGTCCCCCGGATTGGCGAAGGCGAGCAGCGGGACGAAAAGAAATACGTGGATCAGGCGTTTCATCGAGTATCTTTGGGGCACGACTGCCATCAAGTTAGCACATGAGCAACACTCTCAGGCCTGCGGAACAGCCCGCCAATAATGCGGCAAATCGCGACGAGGATGACAGGGTGACGCGCGCCCGCCTGCGACGCGAAAGAATCGCGGCGCGGCTGGCACTGCCGGCCTGGGAACATGCGCGCTTGTCGGGACTGATCGAAGACCATCTTGAGCGAGAATTCTCGCGCCGACCTCCCGGCAGCGTCGCCTTCTGCTGGCCGATACGCGGGGAGTTCGACGCCCGCCCCCTGGTGGGCCGGCTGCTGGCGCGCGGCTGGCACGCCAGCATGCCGGTGGTCGAGTCGATCGCCGCGCCGATGCGCTTCCGGCCGTGGACGCCGACCGCCGCCATGGAGGTCGACCCCTACGGTATACCGGTGCCTGCCGGCGGCAAAGTGTCGCCGCCGCCGGACATCGTGCTGCTGCCCCTGGTCGCCTTCGACGCCGCCGGTTTCCGGCTCGGCTACGGCGGCGGCTATTTCGATCGCACCCTGGCCGAGCTCGTGCCCCGGCCGGCGGCCTGGGGCGTCGGCTTCGAGCTCGGCCGCACGGCCGAGTTGCAGCCCCAGCCGCACGATGTGCCGCTCGACCTGATCGTCACCGAGCGGGGCGCCGCCATGATGAAAAACGGCTGAAACCGGCCTCTAGCCTCGGTTGCGCAAATGCGCGTTCCGGCCCATCATGAGGCGTACCCCAACCTGCCATATCCAGAACGAGAATGACCCGCGAGTTTCCCCTGGTCACCCTGCATCCGGTCAGTGATCTCCGCAATGCGTGGGTCGCACTGATGCTCGGGACGGCGCCGGCCGACGACGCGGCGGTGGCCAGGCTGTTCGCCGAGTTCGAGCTCGGCGACGCCCTCGGTCCGCTGCCCTGCATCGTCACCCCGGCCGATCCGGCGGCGGTCGACGCGGCGCTGCCGGCGACCCGCGTGGTGCTCAGGCTGCCGGTCGATTACTGCTGCGATCCGGCCCACGACGAGGATTTGCACGCGCTGCGCGCCCGGGGCTTCCGCCTGCTCGCGGAGGGCATGCCGACGCCCGGCCGGCACCTGTCGGACGCGATTCCGGCCTTGGCGCTCGACTGTCCGGGCGCGTATGCGCCCGCCGCCATCGCGGCCTGGCTGAGCCGCCTGCCGGGGCCGCACCTCGCGCTGAGCATCGCCGCGGGCGGCTGTCCGCCGAATTGCCATTTCCAATGGCTGGCCGCCGGAGTGCACGGGAAGGAGCAGCACGGCGACCATGGCCGCGCGATCGACGCGCCCAGCCGCCTGCTGCTGCTTGAATTGCTGTCCAAGGTGGCCAACGACGCCGATTCCCACGAGATCGAGGCGACCATCAAGCGCGATCCCCAGCTCTCCTACTACCTGCTCAAGCTGGTGAACTCGGTCGGCTTCGCCCTGACCTCGAAGATCACCAGCTTCAACCAGGCGATCACCCTGCTCGGACGGCGCCAACTGCAGCGCTGGCTGCAATTGCTGCTCTACGCTCGCACCCGCGACGGCGACAAGGCGAACGCGCTGCTGCCGCGGGCCGCGATGCGCGCCGGCCTCGCCGAGGCCCTGTGCAACGCCGGCTGCGCGTCGCGCGACATGCACGACCGCGCTTTCATGGCCGGCATGTTCTCCCTGCTCGACCAGCTGTTCGGCATGCCGATCGAGGAGATTGTCGGCCCGCTCAACCTGGCCGACGATGTCCAGGCGGCGCTGACGTCCCGCGGGGGGCCGCTCGGCGCGATCCTGCGGGCCGTCGAGGCCGGTGAGGATCCGCACGCGCAGGAAAGCCTGCCCGGGCTGCTGCGCGACGTCGGCATCGGCGCGGAGACCTGGGCGCGCTGCCTGGTGTCGGCCTGCAAATGGGCGGTGCTGGTCAGCAGCGAGGCCTAGGAATGCCCGTCGTCGGCCGGCCGGACGCTGGCGATTTCGAGCACATCGAGGCGATCGGCCGCGAGCTGGAAGCGGCGGGCGGCGCACTCGCCGAG
Source organism: Rhodocyclaceae bacterium (assembly GCA_036391735.1). Taxonomy (GTDB): domain Bacteria; phylum Pseudomonadota; class Gammaproteobacteria; order Burkholderiales; family Rhodocyclaceae; genus Nitricoxidireducens. The sequence continues at coordinate 3,198 of DASVZI010000154.1, read as the reverse complement.
CACGGCCGCGCGCTGCTGCTGCACGCCGGGCGGCTGCGCCAGCGCTGGCGCCAGCAGGCGGAAATCCTCGACCGCATCCAGGAATCGATCATCACCCTGGACCTCGACGGCTACATCACCGGCTGGAACCGCGGCGCCGAGCGCCTGTTCGGCTACTCCGCCGCCGAGGTCGTCGGCAAGCACATCCTGTTTCTCTACGCCGATCCGGAAGACGAGGACAGCAGCTTCCAGGACGTCTTCCTCGAGCACGGCGGCCGCGAGATGGAGGTGCGCCGCCGCCGCAAGTCGGGCGAGGTGTTCTGGGCCAGCGTGCAGCTTTCCCTGGTGCGCGACGCCGACGGCGATCCAACCGGCGTCATCGGCTATCTGTCGGACATCACCGAGCGCATCGAGTCGCAGCAGACCCTGCGCATGCATGCGCGCATCTTCGAGCACAGCGACGAGGGCATCCTCATCACCGACGCGCAGGAGCGCATCGTCTCGGTGAACCGCGCCTTCACGCGCATCACCGGCTATTCGGAGGAGGAGGCGATCGGCCGGACGCCGCGCATGCTGCGCTCGGGGGCGCACGACGAATCCTTCTATGCCGAAGTATGGCGGCGCATCGAGGTGGAAGGCCGTTGGCAGGGCGAGATCCAGGACCGGCGCAAGAGCGGCGAGACCTATCCGACCTGGGTGTCGATCAGCGCGGTCAGGAATGCCGAAGGCCGCATCACCCATTACTTCTCGATCTTCTCCGACATCACCGAGCGCAAGCGCGCCGAGGAGCGCATCCACTACCTGGCCTACTACGATGCACTGACCGACCTGCCCAATCGCGCGCTCTTCTTCAAGCTGGTCGACCAGGCGCTTGCCGAGGCCCGCCGCAACCGCCAGCACGGCGCGCTGCTGTTCATCGACCTCAACCGCTTCAAGCCCATCAACGACACGCTCGGCCACGGCATCGGCGATCGCCTGCTCCAGCAGATCGGGCGCCGGCTGCGCGAGACGCTGCGCAGCGAGGACGTGGTGGCGCGGCTCGGCGGCGACGAGTTCGTCGTCGCGCTGTTCGACATCGCGCGGCGCGACCACGCCGGCATCGTGGCGCAGAAGCTGCTCGCCGCGCTCGATCCGCCCTTCATGGTCGACGAGCACGAGCTGCGGGTCGGCGCGGCCATCGGCATCAGCGTCTATCCGCAGGACGGCTTCGATACCGAGACGCTGCTGCGGCTCGCCGACATCGCCATGTACCGCGCCAAGCAGTCGGGCGAGGACGGTCACGCCTTCTACAGCCATGAGATGAACCGTCGCGCGCTCGACCGGCTGCGCATCGAGAATGAACTGCGGCATGCGATAGGACGCGGCGAACTGCTGCTTCATTACCAGCCGAAGGTCGACATCGCCGGCGGACGCATCGTCGGCGCCGAGGCCTTGGTGCGCTGGCGGCATCCGGAGCGCGGCATGGTGCCGCCCGGCGAATTCGTGCCGATCGCCGAGGAGACCGGGCTGATCGTGCAGGTCAGCGCCTGGGTGCTCGACGCCGCGGTACGTCAGGCTCGCGCCTGGCAGGACGCCGGTCTGCCGCCCGTGAAAGTGGCGGTGAATCTCTCGGCGCGCGACTTCTCCGCGGCCCTGCCGGAGCGCGTGGACGCCGTGCTGGCGCAGCACGGGCTCGACCCGGCGCGGCTCGAGCTCGAGATCACCGAGAGCCAGCTCATGCACAGCGCCGAGCGGGTGATCGGCATGATGGACGAGCTGGCGCGGCGCGGCATCGCCCTGTCGCTCGACGACTTCGGCACCGGCTACTCGAGCCTGTCCTACCTCAAGCGCTTCCCCATCGACACCCTGAAGATCGACCGCTCCTTCGTCGACCACATCCCCTCGGATGCCAACGACTGCGCCATCGCCGGCGCCATCGCCAGCATGGCCAAGCAGCTCGGCCACCGGGTGATCGCCGAGGGCGTGGAAACGGCGGAACAGCTGACCTTCCTGCGCGGTATCGGGTGCGACGAGTACCAGGGCTTCCTGTTCTCGCGGCCGGTGGATGCCGAGACCTTCGCCGCGATGCTGCGCGAGAACAGACCCTAGAGCGCCTTCTCCATGCGCGCCAGGGCCTCCTCGAGCAGGGCGCGCCGACAGCCGAAGTTGAGGCGCACGAAGCCCGGCGCGCCGAAGTCCGCACCGTCGGAAAGTCCCACCCCGGCCGCCTCGAAATGCCGCTGCGGGTTCGCGACGCCGAGCCCGCGCGCGTCGATCCAGGCGAGATAGGTGGCCTCGACCGGGGTGGCGGCCAGCAGCGGCTGCGTGTCGACGAACTTCGCCACCAGGCGCGCGTTGCCGCGCAGGTAGGCGAGCAGCTCCTGCCGCCACGCGGCGCCCTCGCGCAGCGCGGCTTCGCAGGCGACCAGGCCGAGGGTGTTCACGTGCGGCACGATGCCGTCCATGGCGCGGTGGAAGGCGCCGCGCAAGCCGACATCGGGGATCACCGCGAAGGCGCAGCCGAGACCGGGGATGTTGAAGGTCTTGGACGGCGCCATCAGGGTGATGGTGCGTCGCGCCGCCGCTTCGGACAGCGCGGCGAACGGCGCGTGCCGCAGGCCGGGTTCCAGCAGCAGATCGCAATGGATCTCGTCCGAGCAGACGATGAGATCATGCTTCTCCGCCAGCGCCAGGACCTGGCGCAGTTCGTCCTCGCGCCAGGCGCGGCCGACCGGGTTGTGCGGATGGCAGAGCAGGAACAGCTTCGGCCGCGCCGCGCGCAGCACCCCATCGACCCCCGCCCAGTCCCAGGCCCAGCCTTCCTCGTCGCGCACCAGGGGCGCGCTCACCGCGCGCCGCCGCGAATTGGCGGGCGCCGACAGGAAGGGCGGATATACCGGCGTGGCCGTGAATACCGCGTCGCCGTCGGTTCCGACGGCACGGCAGGCGACGTTGAGCCCCGTCACCAGGCCCGGCAGCCAGACGATCCAGTTGGGTTCGACTTGCCAGCCGTATTCGCGCTCGAGATGTGCGACGACGGCGTCGACCAGCGATGGCCAGGGGTGGCCGTAGCCGAATACGCCGTGGTCGATGCGCCGGTGCAGCGCCTCCAGCACGGCAGGCGGCGCCGCGAAATCCATGTCGGCGACCCACAGCGGGACGATGTCGCGTCCGGCGTACCGGTCCCACTTGATGCTGTCGCCGGCGCTGCGGTCGATGGGGCGGTCGAAGTCGAACATG
>DASVZI010000153.1:0-15834 GCA_036391735.1 Rhodocyclaceae bacterium | reverse complement strand
CGCCCGGCAACCCGCGCCTCGGAGTTCGCTTGCAATGGCCCCCAATCCACCTGATCGTCTCGGCGAGCTGCTCGACGGCCTGCAGGCCGCGTTCGACGAGTTCCTGGCGTACGGCGGCGACAGTGCCGCCCGCCGCGCCTCTGACCGGCTTTGCGACATGGCCGCGCAGGGCGGCGTCCAGCACGACGAAGGCGTACGCCAGATCGCCCTTTCGCTGCTGAGCTTCCTTTCCCGCTGCGGCACGGCGCCGCCCGGCGAGGACGACCGCAAGCAGATCGCCGGCCTGCTCGAAAGCTTGCGGCGCGCCGCCGGAAGCGATGCGGCGGATGGCGATTTGCCACGGCTGGTCGCGGAGGTGGCCGACTCGGGCCCGGCACGAAACCGGCGCGTCGCGCTGCTGATCGAGAGCCGCGCGATCGAGGCGTTGCTGAGCGGCGCCCTCCAGGCGGCCGGCTACGAGCCGGAAGCGATCGCCCGCATGAACGACATCGGCCCCGACACCGGCAGGGAGCCGCCGCTCGCCGTCGTGGCCGACCTCGCCGCAGGCCGCGCCGATCCCGATACCCGCGCCTGCCTCGAGGGGTGGCGCAGCCGTCTCGGCCAGCCCGTGCATCTGTTCTGCCTGTCGGGTGCCGACGACTTCGCCGCCCGGCTCGACGCCGTGCGGCTGGGCGCGACGCGCTTCCTCAAGAAGCCCGTGGACGTCGCCAAGCTGGTCGCCGTGCTGAACGGCGTCAGCCAGCGGCATTCGACGGCGCCGTTCCGCGCCCTCCTGGTGGAGGACGACCGCGCGCTGACGGAGTATTACCAGGCGATCCTCGGCGAGGCGGGCATCGAGACTCAAGCCTGCCACGATGCGCTGGCGGCGGCGCGCACTGCGCTCGAATTCGCGCCGGACGTGATCGTCAGCGACGTCTACATGCCCGGCTGCAACGGCTTCGAGCTGGCCGCGCTGCTGCGCCAGGACGAATCGCTGTCGGACACGCCGATCCTGTTCCTGTCGAGCGAGACCGACGTCCGCCAGCAGATGACCGCACTTGACCTCGGCGGCGACGATTTTCTCACCAAGCCCGTAGAGCCCGAGGTATTCCGCGCTGCCGTCGTCGCTCGCGCCAAGCGCGCCCGTATGGCGAAGCGCATCCGGCGCGAACTGATCGAAGCGCGTGCCGCGGCCGAGCGCGCGGACCAGGCCAAGTCGAGCTTCCTGGCCAGCATGAGCCACGAGTTGCGCACGCCGCTCAACGGCGTGCTGGGCTACGCGCAGTTGCTCGAGGCGGAACTCGCCGACTTTCCGAACGCCGACGTGCGGCAGTATCCGCAGGCGATCCGTGCCGCCGGCCAGCACCTCCTCGAGCTCATCAACGAAATCCTCGATTTCGCGCGCATCGAATCCGGCCGGCTTTCGCTCACGATGGAGCCCGTCGCCGCCGCGGCGCTCGCCGAGGAATGCCAGCGCGTGATTGCGCCGCTGGCCTTGAAGAGCGGCATCGGCGTCACCATCGATGTGCCGCCCGACTGCGTCGTGCGCGCCGACCGGACGCGCCTCAAGCAGGTGCTGCTCAACCTGATCGGCAACGCCGTCAAATACAACCGGGCGCACGGCAGCGTGCGCGTCGCCGCGGCGGCCGAAGCGGGGCGCTGGCGCATTGCGGTGTCGGATACCGGCCGCGGCATCGGCAGCGATCAGATGAAGGAACTGTTCAAGCCGTTCTCGCGATTGGGCGCGACGGAGAACGGCGTCGAAGGGACCGGCATCGGATTGGCGCTGGCCAAGCGGCTGACGGAGGCCATGGGCGGCCAGATCGGGGCTACCAGCCGGTACGGCGAGGGCAGCGAGTTTTGGATTTCGCTGCCGGGGGCTTGACGATAGCTAGGTCGCAGGCGTCTTTGGCGGGCCGACGGGGTGCCCTGCTGCACTCCGCCGCTTCGCGGCCCACGGCTCGCTTTGCACAGCGAGCCGGCTTCGGCAGCGCGGAGCAGTGCTCCGCGAAACCCTGCCTGCGCCCCCCGTCGCCCTCGGCGGTCGTAGGTCGCGGGTTCTAGGCTCGGCTAAACCGCAGCCGGAGCAGGCTTCTCGACCCGCGCCGCACGCGCCTTGCGCGCTTCGATCCAGTTGCGTCCCGCGATCAGCATGCCCAGCACGAAGAACGCGCCCGGCGGCAGGATGGCGACGAGGAAGCCCGGATAGTCGGGGGACAGGATCTGCAGCGGCTTGGCGGAGGGGAACACCATGTCGATGCCGGACAGCAGGGTGCCCTGGCCGATGAGTTCGCGGATGGCGCCGAGCGTGACCAGCACCAGCGTGAGGCCGAGGCCCATCATGGCGCCGTCGAGCGCCGAGGCGACCGCGGCGTTCTTGGCGGCGAAGGCTTCGACGCGCGCCAGCACGATGCAGTTGGTGACGATCAGCGGGATGAAGATGCCGAGCACCAGGTAGAGGTCATGCAGCCAGGCGTTCATGGCGAAGTCGACCACGGTGACCAGCGCCGCGATGATCAGGATGAACACCGGGATGCGGATCTCGTAGGGGATGAAGCTGCGCAGCAGCGCCACCGCGTAGTTGGACATGCCCATGACGAACACGGTCGCCAGCCCGAGGCCGGCCGCATTGACGATGCTGTTGCTCATTGCAAGCAGCGGGCACATGCCGAGCAGCTGCACGAGGCCGGGGTTCTGCTTCCACAGGCTGTTCCAGGTGATTTCGCGATAGATGCCCATGTTCAGTGCTCCTTGCGCTCTTCGTGCCGGCCTTCGCGTCGCTCGTCGTGGTGCTCCTCGAAGAGCCGCTCCTGGTTGTCCACCGCGAACTTCAGGGCGCGACCGACGGCATTGGTGACGGCGCGGGCGGAAATGGTGGCGCCGGCGTGGGCGTCGAACTTGCCGCCGTCCTTCCTGACGTGGAATTCCTCGGGCTTCACTTCCTCGAAGCCGACGTTGTCGAACTGGCCGATCCAGGGCTTGGCCTTGTTCTTGTCCTTCTTCGGATCGATGTAGTCGCCCAGTCCGGGCGTCTCGTGGTGGTTGGTGACGCGCACCGCGGCAAGCCGGCCGTCGGCCTTGACGGCGATCAGCAGGTCGATGTGCCCACTGTAGCCGTCGGGCGCCACGGCTTCGAGCACCAATGCGGCCGGCTCGCCGTTCTTGCGCGCGCGATAGACGTGCGACGGCACTTCGGTGCCGAGCGCCGGCGTCGGCGGCAGCTCGATCGAATCCTTGAGCAGGTCGTTGTCGTAGTAGGACGGCGGCAGCACGGTGCCGATCAACTCCATCTTGGCTTCCAGCGCGTTGGCCTCGATCTTGTCCTTGGTGAACTGGTAGGTCGCGGCCATCAACGCCGTGAAGGCGAGGGTGAACAGCAGCAGCACCAGCGCGGTGCTGGTGGAGATGCGGAAGACGTTGGGGGGACGCGGCGTCGGAGCGCCGGAGTTCTCTTCAATCATGGCAGAGGGCCGCTTGTTCGCGGAGCGAACGTCCGCTATGTCGAGACATCGGCGCTGCCCCCAATCTTCGAGCGCAGCGAGCTGATCGGCTCCCCCTCTGGGAGGAGGGGGGCGGGGGGAGGCGGGTCGACTTGCCAAGGAATCTCATGGCTTCTTGTCGTTCTTGTGGCCGAACACCGGCGGCTGGGTGTTGAGGTCGATCAGCGGCGCGCAGATGTTCATGAGCAGGGTGGCGAAGGCGATGCCGTCCGGATAGGCGCCCCAGGTACGGATGATCCAGGCGAGCAGGGCGATGCCGGCCGCGTAGATCAGCTTGCCGCGCGGCGTCGTCGCGCCCGAGACCGGGTCGGTGGCGATGAAGAAGGCGCCCAGCATGGCGCCGCCCGAGAACAGGTGGAACAGCGGCCCGGCAAAGCGGTCGGGCGCGATGCCGTGGGCGAGGCCCGCGGCGGCCGCGAGTGCGGCGAGAAAGGCGACCGGGATGTGCCAGGTGATGATGCCTTGCTGGACCAGCCAGACGCCGCCGAGCAGGTAGGCCGCGGCGACCCATTCCCAGCCGTTGCCGCCGAACATGCCGAAGGTCGGCTGGCTGCTCGTCACGCCATGGACGGTGGCGTGGCTGTCGGCGCTGTGCAGCGCGGTGCGCAGCGTATCGAGGGCGGTCGCCATGGTGACGGCGTCGAGCTGCCGCTCGCCGCCGCCGAAGATCAGTTGCATCTGTGCCGCGAAGTCGCCGTGATGGCCGGCGGCCGGCCATTGCGACATCAGCTGCGGGTAGGCGACGATCATGATGCAGAACGCCGCCATGGCCGGATTGAAGGGGTTCTGGCCGAGGCCGCCGTAGAGGTGCTTGACGATCACGACGGCGATCAGCGTGGCGACGACCACCATCCACCACGGCGCGATCGGCGGGAAGGACAGGGCGATCAGCCAGCCGGTTACCAGCGCGCTGCCGTCGCTGACGAACAGCCACACCGGCTTGTCGCGCAGGCGCAGGATGGCTGCCTCGCCGGCTAGTGCGGCGGCCGATGCGAGCGCGATCTGCACCAGGATGGCGGCGCCGAAGAACCAGACGTAGGCGGCAATGCCGGGCAGCAGCGCCAGCAGCACGCGCAGCATCACGCTGCGCACGCTCGCCGGCTTGCGGAAGTAGGGTGAGTTGAAGGCGATGTTCATTCTTGTGGCGCCTGCGGTTGTGCGGCCTCGGCTGCGGGCGCGGCCTCAGCCGCCTTGTCGGCCTGCTGCGCGCGCGCCATGGCGGCGGCGATCAGCGCCTTCTTGGCGTCGTCCTCGGGCGCGGCAGCGCCGGCGGCGGCCAGCTTGGCCTTGGTCTCGGCGGCCTTGGCGGCGAGCTTGGCGGCCTTCTCCTGTTTTTCGCGCTCCTCGCGCTGCATGCGGAACTCGTAGCGGGTGCGCGCCTGGTCGGCGGCGGCCTTCTCGTTCTCGCGCGCCCAGATTTCGGACTTGGCGAAGCGGTAGTAGTCGACCAGCGGAATGCGCGACGGGCAGACGTAGGCGCAGCAGCCGCACTCGATGCAATCGAACAGGTGGTACTCCTGCGCTTTGCCGAAGATCTTGGCGCGCGAAAACCAGTACATCTCGAAAGGCTGCAGGTCGGTGGGGCAGACCTTGGCGCATTCGCCGCAGCGGATGCAGGGCATCTCGGGCGGCGGCGGCGGGAACAGCGCGGGCGAGCCGACCAGCACGCAGTTGGTGGCTTTCACCACCGGCACGTCGGCCGACGGCATGGCGAAGCCCATCATCGGCCCGCCCATGATGACGCGGTCGCTGTCGGGCTTGGCGCCGGCAACGTTCATCAGGTCCTTCATCGGCGTGCCGAAACGCACGATGTAGTTGCGCGGCCGCTCGACGTTGCCGGCGACGGTGACGACGCGCGAGATCAGCGGCCGGCCGAGCTCGAGCGCCTCGTAGATGCCGTAGGCGGTGCCGGTGTTGAAGCACTGCACGCCGTAGTCGGTGGAGCGCTTGCCGTGCGGCACCTCGATGCCGGTCAGCACGCGGATCAGTTGCTTGGCGCCGCCGGCCGGATAGCGTGTCGGCACCGGCACGATTTCGATGCGTTGCTCGCCCGTGGCCTTGAGGGCGGCGTTCATCGCCGCGATCGCCTCGGGCTTGTTGTCCTCGACGCCGATCAGCACCTGGCCGGCCTTGGTCAAGTCGCGCAGGATGCCCGCGCCACGCACGATGGTCTCGCCGTACTGGCGCATCTGCATGTCGTCGCAGGTGATGAAGGGCTCGCACTCGGCGCCGTTGATCACCAGCGTGTCGAGCGCACCCTTCTTGCCGGGATTCACCTTGAGGTACGAGGGAAACACCGCGCCGCCGAGGCCGACCACGCCGGCATCGCGCAGCGCATCGCGCACCTCGTCGGGCGCCATCGAGCGCCAGGGCACGGGCGCGTGCTCGATCCATTCGTCCTTGCCGTCGGGCTCGATCACCACGCACAGGGCTGTCAGGCCGGAGGTATGCGGCATCAGCCGGTGCTCGACGGCCTTGACGAGGCCGGAGGTCGAGGCATGCACGGCGGACGAGACGAAGCCGTCGGGGCCGCCGATCAGCTGGCCCTTCTTGACGTGCTCGCCGGGGGCGACGAGCGGATGCGGCACGCCGCCGATGCTCTGGTGCAGCGGGATCACGTACTCGGCCGGCATCCCAGCCACGTCGAGGAAGTCGACGATCGGTTCGGTGGTCGACGGCTCCTTGTTGTAGCTCGGCTTGACGCCGCCGTTGAAGCGGAACAGCTTGCGCAGCGCGTTCATGCGGTCACCTGCTTGATCGGGTGCACCGGATACTTCCACTTCCAGTTCTCGACCGTCTCGGGGATCGGCACCATGGCGATGCAGTCGACCGGGCAGGGCTCGAGGCAGAGCTCGCAGCCGGTGCAGCGCTTGGCGACGATGGTGTGCATCTGCTTGGCGGCGCCGAGGATGGCGTCGACCGGGCAGGCCTGGATGCACAGCGTGCAGCCGATGCAGGTCTGCTCGTCGATGAAGGCGACGCTCTTGGGCTTCTCGACGCCGTGCTCCTCGGAGAGCGGCTTGAACTCGCGGCCGAGCAGGTCGGCCAGCTTGCGGATGCCTTCCTCGCCGCCCGGCGGGCAGCAGTTGATGTCGGCTTCGCCCTTGGCGATCGCTTCGGCGTACGGCTTGCAGCCCGGGAATCCGCATTGGCCGCACTGGGTCTGCGGCAGGATGGCGTCGATCTTCTCGACCAGCGGATCGCCCTCGACCTTGAACTTGATGGAGGCGTAGCCCAGCGCGGCGCCCAGGATGATGGCGCCCAGCGCCATGACGAGAATCGCAGCAATCATCTATTTGAACTTGTCGAGACCCGCGAAGCCCATGAAAGCCAGGCTCATCAACCCCCCGGTGATGAGTGCGATCGGGTTGCCCCGGAAGTAGAGCGGAATCTCGGCGCCTTCGAGCCGTTCGCGCAGGCCGGCGAACAGTACCAGTGCGAGCGAGAAGCCGACCGAGGAGCCGAAGCCGAACAGCAGCGACTCCATGAAGTTGTGCCGCAGCGCGATGTTGAGCAGCGGGATGCCGAGCACGGCGCAGTTGGTGGTGATGAGCGGCAGGTAGATGCCGAGCACCTGGTGCAGCACCGGGCTGGTCTTCTGGATCACCAGTTCGGTCAGCTGCACGATGGCGGCGATGGTGACGATGAACGACAGCGTGCGCAGGTATTCGAGCTGGTTGGGGATCAGCAGCCAGTGGTCGATGACGAAGCTGGTGCCGCAGCCCAGCGTCAGCACGAAGGTGGTGGCCGCGCCCATGCCCAGCGCCGTCTCGAGCTTCTTCGAGACGCCCATGAACGGGCAGAGTCCGAGAATGCGGACCAGGACGACGTTGTTGACCAGAACGGCGCCCAGCAGGATGAAGATGTAGCTGCTCATATCGGGATCTGAACTTTGCCGACGGGTTTGCCCGCCTGTCAGGAACCCGCGATTATCCCTGATTGAAGTGCGCCGGACAACCCTGAGTGAAGCCTAAGTATTAGGTCTCGCGGGTTGCCGCGACGCATTCCTTGACGAGTTCCGGACCGCGGTAGATGAGGCCCGAGTAGATCTGCACGAGCGCCGCGCCGGCTTCGAGCTTGGCGCGCGCCTGGGCGCCGCCGAGCACGCCGCCGGCCGCGATGATCGGCAGTTCCCCGGCCAGCGCCTTGGCCAGCGCGCGCGTGACGGCCGTCGACTTTTCGAACACCGGCAGGCCGGAGAGTCCGCCGGCCTCGTCGCCATGCGGGAGTCCGGCCACGCCGTCGCGCGACAGCGTCGTGTTGGTGGCGATCACCGCGTCGATGCGATGGCGGCGCAGCGCGTCGGCGATGTTGGCGATCTGCGCGTCCTCGAGGTCGGGCGCGATCTTGAGCGCCAGCGGCACGTAGCGCCCGTGGCGGTCCGCGAGCTCGGTCTGCTTGGTCTTCAGCGCGCCGAGCAGGGCATCGAGCTCCGATTCGCCCTGGAGCTGGCGCAGGTTCTTGGTGTTGGGACTCGAGATGTTGACCGTGACGTAGCTGGCATGCGCGTACACCTTCTCGAGGCAGATCAGGTAGTCGTCGGCCGCGCGCTCGATCGGCGTGTCGAAGTTCTTGCCGATATTGATGCCGAGTATCCCGCGGTAGCGCGCCGCCTTGACGTTCTCGACCAGGGCATCGACGCCGTGGTTGTTGAAACCCATGCGGTTGATGATGCCCTGCGCCTGGGGCAGCCGGAACAGCCGCGGCTTGGGATTGCCCGGCTGCGGGCGCGGCGTCACCGTGCCGATCTCGAGGGCGCCGAAACCCATCAGCGCGAGCGCGTCGATGGCCTCGCCGTTCTTGTCCAGCCCGGCCGCGAGGCCGATGCGGTTGGGGAAGCTCAACCCCATCACGGTGTGCGGCGTATCGGACAGCGGCCGGCACGAGGGCAGCAGGCCGGCGCGCCCTAGCGCGCGCATGCCGCGGATGGCGATTTCGTGGGCGGTTTCGGGATCGAGGGCGAAGGCGAAGGGGCGGAGCAGGGCGTAGGGCAGCATGGCGCGGATTCTATCCGACGCCGTCGGCATGGTCTTGCGCGGCGTATTCGGCTACGATTCGCGTCCAACAAAGCGCGCGCTTCTTCATCAGATGGCCTACAACGACCCCGCCGATAAAGCCATGATTCGCCTCGAGGCGCGCCGCTTCGCGACGCGCTGCGACGGCAACGAGGGGCTCATTCAGCGCGCCGATTCGCTGCGGGAGATCGCGCGCCTGGCGTCGCTGCCGATTCCGTTCCGCATCTCGAGCGAATTCGAGGCGCGCGACGCGCAGCGGCGCCTGGTGCTGGCGGCCGAGGAGCGCGCGAAGGAACTGATCGTCGCGCATATCGATGCGCTGGTTAAGGCCGACGAGGCCCGCAGGCAGGGCCTTAAGAACCGCATGACCGACGAGTGGGCGAACCTTACCGGAGTGCTCGGCCACCTGCGGCACTGGGCCGCGATGAAGCTCGCGGCGGCCGATCCGTTCCGCTCGGACGCGGACGCCTAGTAGGGCATCTCCCGCCACTCGCCCAACTGCAGGATCTGGTGCGGGCGGAAGTTCTCCTTGTAGGACATCTTGCGGCTGTCGCGTATCCAGTAGCCGACGTACAGATGCGGCAGGCTCCTCAGGCGGCACTGCTCGATCTGCCAGAGGATCGCGTAGGTACCGTAGCTGCTGCCGCCCTGCTCGGGATCGTAGAAGGTGTAGACGGACGAGAGACCGTCGTCGAGCACGTCGATGATGCTCACCATGCGCAGCACGCCGTCCTCGCGGAATTCCACCAGCTGGCTGCGCACGTGGCTCTGCAGCAGGAAGTGGGCGTACTGGTCGCGGCTGTCCTGGTCCATGCCGCCGCCGCTGTGCCGGGCCGCCTGGTAGCGCTGGTAGAGCGCGTAGTGCTCTTCGCGGAAGGTCAGCGGGCGCTCGGCGGCAACCAGGTTGGCGTGCTGCTTCCAGGCACGCCGCTGGCTGCGTGTCGGCGCGAAGCGTTGCGCGAGCACCCGCATCGGCACGCATTCGCGGCAGGCGTCGCAGTAGGGGCGGTAGGTGAACACCCCGCTGCGGCGGAAACCGGCGCGCACCAGTTCGGCGTAGGTCGCCGTGTCGATCAGGTGCGTCGGGGTCGCCACCTGCGAGCGCGCCACGCGGCCCGGCAGGTAGGAACAGCCATAGGGCGCCGTCGCATAGAACTGCAGCAGCGGGAAAGGCGGCAGGTCGCGCAGGTGCGCCATCATCGACTCCTGAATGCGTCCGCAACCGCGCTCGTCTCCCAGTGGCCGGGGCGCGGCCCGTCGAGGACCAGCCGATCGAGCAGGGCGCGGAATTCCGCGCGCGGGATCGGTCGGGCACCGAGAGAGGCGAGATGGGGCGTCTCCATTTGGCAGTCTATTATGCCGAATCCCAGGCGCCGCAACTGCACGCCGAGATGCGCGAGCGCGATCTTCGAAGCGTCCGTCCGCCAGGCGAACATCGACTCGCCGAAAAAGGCCTTGCCGATGGCCACGCCATAGAGTCCGCCGGCGAGTTCTCCGCCGATCCACGTCTCCACGCTGTGAGCGAAACCCAGGCGGTGCAGTTCCTTGTAGGCTGCGCGCATTTCGGGGGCGATCCAGGTGCCGTTCTGGCCGGGCCGCGGCGTCGCGGCGCAGGCTTCGATGACCCGGGCGAAGGCGCTGTCGAGTTGCACTTCGTATTGGCCGCGCTTCAGCGTCCGCGCCAGCGAGCGCGAAATGCGGATCTCGCCGGGGAACAGCACCATGCGGGGATCCGGGCTCCACCAGAGGATCGGTTCGCCGGGCGAGTACCAGGGGAAGATTCCCTGCGCGTAGGCGCACAGCAGGCGCTCGGGCGAGAGATCGCCGCCTGCGGCGAGCAGACCGTTGGGTTCCTTGAGCGCCGATGCGAGCGGAGGGAAGTCCGGTTCTGCCGGCAGCCAGGGAATCATGGCGGGGAAGGCCGTTGGGGAGCGGCCGGAATCAGGCGGCGGGGCCCGGCGCAGAATGCCGGGACGGAAGCGCCTCAGTCTTCGGCCGTGATGCGGCGCGCACCGTTGAAGCGCTTCTTCCAGTACGACTCGTTCATGTCCTCGACGCGAACGCTGCCGCCCGAGCGCGGCGCGTGAACGAACTTGTTGTCGCCGAGGTAGATGCCGACGTGGGAGAAGGCGCGGCGCATGGTGTTGAAGAAGACCAGGTCGCCGGGGCGCAGGTCGGCCTTGCTCACCACTTCGCCTTCCTGGCTGATCTGCTTGGCGTTATGCGGCAGATAAAGGCCGAGGCCTTCGCGGAAGACGTGGTTGACGAAGCCCGAGCAGTCGAAGCCCGTCTCGGGCGAACTGCCGCCGCGGCGGTAGCGGATGCCGATCAGGTCGAGCGCCTTGCCCAGCATTTCCTGCACCGAGGCGACGGAAGCCGTCGCGTGGTCCACGACCCGATTGACCAGCGTCGGAGGCTGGCTGGGCGTGGCGGTCGCCGGTTCGTCGGCCCAGGCGCCCGAAGACGCCAGGAGGCCGAGGACGGTCAGGGCGGCAGCCGTTGTTCTCTTGGCCGTCAAAAACATGGGGCCGGACTATAGCGGCGGCAAACCCGGCTGTAAACCCTTTCCCCACAATGGCATGTAAGTCATAAGTCAGAGTCCCATGGATATAATCGCGCTCGATCTTGTCTTCTAGGCAGTCCAATCTAACCGGAGACCGGCCATGACCTTCAGGGCTTACATGATCCATCAGGAGGATGGCAAGGTCGCCAGCCGCTTCGTCGACATGGACGAATCCGCGCTCGATCCCGGCGAGGTGACGATCAAGGTCGCCTACTCGAGCGTCAACTACAAGGATGCCCTGGCAGCCACCGGCGCCGGCCGCATCATTCGCCGCTTCCCCTGCGTCGGCGGCATCGATCTGGCCGGCACGGTGATCGAGAGCCGGGACCCGCGCTTCGCGCCTGGCGACCAGGTGATTGCCACCAGCTACGATATCGGCGTCGCCCATCACGGCGGCTACGCCCAGGTGGCGAGGGTTCCCGCCGACTGGACGCTCAAGCTGCCGCCGGGTCTTTCGCCCTTCGAGGCGATGGCCCTCGGCACCGCGGGCTTTACCGCCGGGCTGGCCGTGGTGCGCATGGAACACGAGGGACTCAAGCCCGAGAACGGCCCGGTCGTGGTGTCCGGCGCCACCGGCGGCGTCGGCAGCGTCGCCGTCGAGATCCTCGCCAAGCGCGGCTACCACGTGGTCGCGTTGACCGGCAAGCAGCAGGAGACCGGCTACCTGACCGGGCTGGGCGCCAAGGAAGTGATGCTGCGCCAGTCGCTCGACCTCACCAAGTTGAAGCCGCTCGGCAGCGAGACCTGGGCCGGCGCCATCGACAACCTCGGCGGCGACGTGCTGTCGTGGATGGCCAGCACCATGAAGGTGGGCGGCACGCTGGCGAGCGTCGGACTGGCCGCCGGCTTCCAGTTCAACACTACCGTGATGCCGTTCATCCTGCGCGGTGTCAGTCTGCTCGGCGTGGACTCCGTCAACTGCCCGATGCCGGCGCGCGCCGAGGTGTGGCGCCGCCTGGGCAGCGACATGAAGCCGGCGCAATTGTCGGCGTTCGCCCGCGTCATCCCCTTCGCCGACCTGCCGGGCGTCTTCGACGACTTCCTCAAGGCGCGCATCAAGGGGCG
The DNA here is from genome assembly GCA_036391735.1 of Rhodocyclaceae bacterium. Lineage (GTDB taxonomy): Bacteria > Pseudomonadota > Gammaproteobacteria > Burkholderiales > Rhodocyclaceae > Nitricoxidireducens. The sequence goes on along the minus strand of DASVZI010000153.1, from coordinate 3,712 downwards.
CGTGGTGGTGGAACTGCCGGCCTGAAAGATTCGAGAACCAAATCAAAACAGAGGAGTGGCAATGACGACGTACAAGGAATTCCATCAACGATCGATCGAGCAGCCCGACGAGTTCTGGGGCGAGCAGGCCAAGCTGATCGACTGGCACAAGCCGCCGCAGAAGGTTTGCGACTACGTGAAGCCGCCCTTCGTCAAGTGGTTCTCGGGCGGCGAGACCAATCTCTGCTACAACGCCGTCGACCGCCACGCCGCCAAGCGGCCCAACGATCGCGCGCTGATCTACGTCTCGACCGAAACGAACGAGGAGAAGATCTACAGCTTCGCCGAGTTGAAGACCGAGGTGATGCGCATGGCCGCCATCTACCAGAGTCTCGGCGTCAAGAAGGGCGACCGCGTGCTGATCTACATGCCGATGATCGCCGAGGCGACCTTCGCCATCCTCGCCTGCGCGCGCATCGGCGCCATCCACTCGGTGGTGTTCGGCGGCTTCGCCTCCGGCTCGCTGGCGACCCGCATCGATGACGCCAAGCCCAAGCTGATCGTGTCGTCGGATGCCGGCATGCGCGGCGGCAAGTCGGTGCCCTACAAGCATCTGCTCGACGACGCCTGCAACATCGCGGAATTCCCGCCCGAGAAGGTGCTGATGATCGATCGCGGCCTCGACAAGGGCTTCAACAAGGTGGAAGGCCGCGACGTCGACTACGCGATGCTGCGCGCCCAGCACATGGATGCCGACGTGCCGTGCGTCTGGCTGGAATCCTCCGAGCCGTCCTACATCCTCTACACCTCCGGCACCACCGGCAAGCCCAAGGGCGTGCAGCGCGACACCGGCGGCTACGCCGTGGCGCTGGCCGCCTCGATCAAGCACATCTACTGCGGCCTGGAGGGCGAGACCTACTTCGCCACCTCGGACATCGGCTGGGTGGTCGGCCACAGCTACATCGTCTACGGCCCGCTGATCGCCGGCATGGCGACCGTGATGTACGAAGGCACGCCGATCCGTCCCGACGCCGGCATCTGGTGGAGCCTGGTCGAGAAGTACAAGGTCAACGTGATGTTCTCGGCGCCGACCGCGATCCGCGTGCTGAAGAAGCAGGACCCGGCCTACCTGCACAAGCACGACCTGTCGTCGCTCAAGTACCTGTTCCTCGCCGGCGAGCCGCTCGATCAGCCGACGCACGAATGGATCATGAGCGAGCTCAAGCTGCCCGTGATCGACAACTACTGGCAGACCGAGACCGGCTGGCCGATGTTGTCCGCCGTGATGGGCGTCGAGAAGACAAAGATCAAGTACGGCACGCCGAGCTTCCCGGTGTTCGGCTACAACCTCAAGATCTTCCGCGAGGACGGCACCGAGTGCGACGCCAACGAGAAGGGCATCGTCGGCGTGCTGCCGCCGCTGCCGCCCGGCTGCCTGTCCACCGTCTGGGGCCAGGACGATCGCTTCGTCACCACCTACTTCAGCCTGTTCAAGGACCCGCTGGTCTACTCGTCCTTCGACTGGGGCATCAAGGATGACGAGGGCTACCACTTCATCCTCGGCCGCACCGACGACGTCATCAACGTCGCCGGCCACCGCCTCGGCACCCGCGAGATCGAGGAAGCCGTGCAGGCGCATGCTGCGATCGCGGAAGTCGCCGTGGTCGGCGTCAACGACCAGCTGAAGGGCCAGGAGCCGGTTGCCTTCGCCGTGGTGAAGGACGCCGCGAAGATCGCCACGCCGGAGCTGCGCGACGCGCTCGAGAAGGAGGTCAAGAAGACCGTCGACGAAATCCTCGGCGCCATCGCGCGGCCCAAGCGTGTGCATTTCGTTTCCGGCCTGCCGAAGACGCGCAGCGGCAAGATGCTGCGCCGCTCGATCCAGGCGCTCGCCGAAGGCCGCGACCCGGGCGATCTGACGACCATCGACGACCAATCGACGCTCGAACAAATCCGCCAGGCGCTCGCCGGTTGAAAAGTGTTGCAAGCGGCCGCGCCTTCGCATAGAATGCGCGGCTCTTTGCAGGCGCGTAGCTCAGCTGGTTAGAGCACCACCTTGACATGGTGGGGGTCGTTGGTTCGAGTCCAATCGCGCCTACCAACACCTCGGAAAGCCGCCTTCGGGCGGCTTTCCTTTTTGCGGTCCGCCCTATAATCCGCCGCATCCGAAGCCTTCTAAGGTTGCGACATGACGACCGGCAACGACGGCGCACCGGCGCCCGCCAAGGACATCTTCCGGCAACCCCGTCCGCTCGATCGCGGCATCCACAAGGCGCTGGTGATCGACCGCCAGGCCGGTTTCGGCTTCGCCCGCCGGCAGATCGCGGTTCCCATCGCGCTCGGCGAATTTGCCGCTGCGGCGCGCGACTATCCGATCGTCTTCGCCGGCGACCCGGTCCAGCCCTTCGCCCTGCTCGGTCTGCGCGAAGGCGCCAACCTGCTGGTCGGCGACGATGGCGTGTGGCGGCGCGAGCGCTACGTTCCCGCGCATCTGCGCCGCTATCCCTTCGTGCTGATGGAAACGCCGGACAAGAACCTGATCCTTTGCATCGACGAAGCGGCCGAGCACTTCACCGCCGAAGCGAAGAAGGATCCGCTGCCGCTGTTCGTCGACGGCCAGCCGGCGCCGCTGGTGAATGAGGCCCTGGCCTTCCTGTCGGCCTTCCAGAACGAGATTGCGGCCACTCGCGAATTCGCGGCGGCGGTCAAGGGACTGCTGGTCGATCGGCGCGCGCAGATCGACCTGAAGGGCCCGACCGGCCCGATCTCGCTGACCGGCTTCGAAGTGGTCGACGAACAGAAGTTCGCCGGCGTCGACGACGCCACCTTCCTTGACTGGCGCAAGCGCGGCTGGCTGGCGCCCATCCATTTCCACCTGCAGTCGCTGGCGAACTTCGGCTTGCTGAGCGAGTGGGCGACCGCCGCGCCGGCCGCCGCGTGACGGCCGCCAGCCCTTGCCGGCGCAAGGGCTATGCTAGAATGCAGCGCAACAACCACCGGGAAATCGACATGGTCGTCCGAACTCGAACTTGCACCGCATCCTGACACCGATCCGGTAGAGTTCGACCTTCCCGAAAGTGCGGCTCGACCGCACTTTTTTATTCCGGCCCCCGCCGACCCAAGGAACCCGCACCATGCCCGCGATTCGTTTGCCCGACGGCTCTGAACGCAGCTTCGACCATCCCGTCACCGTCGCCGAACTGGCGGCCTCGATCGGCCCTGGCCTCGCCAAGGCCGCGCTGGCCGGCTCGGTCGACGGCAAGCTGGTCGACACCTCCCATCGCATCGAGAACGACGCCCAGGTCGCCATCGTCACCGACAAGGACGCGGCCGGCGTCGAAGTCATCCGCCATTCGACCGCCCACCTGTTGGCCTACGCCGTCAAAGAACTGTTTCCCGAGGCGCAGGTCACCATCGGTCCCGTGATCGAGAACGGCTTCTACTACGACTTCGCCTTCAAGCGCCCCTTCACGCCCGAAGACCTGGCCGCCATCGAGCAGCGCATGGCCGAACTGGCGAAGAAGGACTTTCCGGTGACCCGCGAGGTCTGGCAGCGCGACAAGGCGGTCGAGTTCTTCAAGTCGATCGGCGAGCACTACAAGGCCGAGCTGATCGCGGCGATTCCCGCCGACCAGGACGTTTCGCTCTATCGCGAGGGCGACTTCGTCGACCTCTGCCGCGGTCCGCACGTGCCGTCGACCGGCAAGCTCAAGGCCTTCAAGCTGATGAAGGT
>DASVZI010000152.1:0-9539 GCA_036391735.1 Rhodocyclaceae bacterium | reverse complement strand
CGGTAGGCGATCTGGCGCGGCGTCATGCCGAGCAGGCGAGCCGCCTTGGCTTGCACCCACCCGGCCTGCTCGAGCGCGGCGATGACGCGGGTGCGTTCGTCGACGGAGGGATCCTGCAGGTCTACGGCAGCCGAAGGCGATGGCGACGCTGCTGTCGGGATCGCATCCGCCGCGGCCCGCGCGGGCGCCGCGGCGGCATCGGCCTTGCGCGCCCGATCGAGCCGGATCAGCTCGCCATCGATGCTGCCCGTCGGCGACATCACTGCTGCGCGTTCCAGGCAGTTCTCCAGTTCGCGGACGTTGCCGGGCCAGCCGTATTGCGTCAGCTTGCGCATGGCCGTCTCGGCGATCGACAGCGGCCGTCCCTGCACGTCGCCGATGCGCTTGGCCAGATGACGCGCCAGTTCGGGAATGTCCTCCGGACGCTCGCGCAGCGGCGGCAAGTTGATCGGCATCACGTTCAGGCGGTAGTACAGGTCCTCGCGGAAGTCGCCGGCATCGACCGCGGCTTCGAGGTTGCGGTGCGTCGCCGCGATGACGCGCACGTCAACCTTGACGGTGCGGCTGCCGCCGACGCGCTCGAACTCGCCTTCCTGCAGCACGCGCAGCAGCTTGGCCTGGAAGGCAGGCGATATCTCGCCGATCTCGTCGAGGAACAGCGTGCCGCCGTCGGCCATCTCGAAGCGCCCCTTGCGTGCGCCGACGGCGCCGGTGAAGGCGCCCTTCTCGTGGCCGAACAGTTCAGATTCGAGCAGCGTCTCCGGCAGCGACGCGCAGTTGATGCGGACGTAGGCGCCGCTGGCGCGCGGCGAGTTGTAGTGGATGGCGTTGGCGATCAACTCCTTGCCCGTGCCGGTCTCGCCGCGGATCAGCACGGTGGTGTTCCACTTTGCCACCATGCGGATCTGGTCGAAGACACGCCGCATCGCGACCGAGTGTCCGACGATGTTGTCGAAGCCGTACTGGTGGCGCACGGTGCGACGCAGGCTGTCGCGCTCTTCCGCCAGGTTCTTCTTCTCCTCGGCGACGTCGAGGGCCAGCCGCACGCTGCGGCCGATCAGGCTCGCCACCATCTCGACGAAGCGCGCGCGCTCGTTGAGCAAGCCGTCGTCGGGCTCGTCCGGCTGCACCGCCAGCACGCCGCGGAAGGCGCCGCCGGCGTTGATCGGCGCGGCGATGAACGGCAGGTCGCGGTCGTAGAGACCGAGCCGGTTGAGGAAGCGCGGATCGCGCCCGACCACCGGCAGCGCGATGGAGCGCTTGTCCTCCAGCAGCACCCCGAGGATGCCCTCGCCCGGCTGGAAGCGCACCGCGTCCGCGCCGTCGACTTCGGCGCCGTGCACCGCATGGACCACCAGATCGCCGCTGCCGGGATCGACCACCGTGACCAGGCCTCGCGACAAACCGGCCTCCTCGTCGAGCACGTCGAGAACCTGGCGCACGGTCTGGCCGCAGTCGAGCGAGCGCGACAGGATTTCGCTGACCCGATACAGGCACTCGAGCTCGGCGCGATGGAGTTGGGCGAGGATGCTCATGAACGCCTCAACGGAAGGATCACGCGCGCCCGGCAGCCGCCGCCATCGCGCCCTTCGAGTTCGATGCCCCCGCCATGATCCTGCGCGACCTGCTGGGCGGACGACAGCCCCGTTCCGAGGTGTCCGCCGTCCTTCTTGGTCGTGTAGAACGGCTCGAAGGCCTTGAGGCGGGCGCCAGGCGGCAAGCCCGGACCGCTGTCCTCGATGAGGATTTCGATGGCGTCGGCCGTACTGTGGCTGGCGATCGACAAGTCGCGATCGCGCCAGCCCTTGGTGTTCATCGCCTCTATGGCGTTGTCGACCAGCGCCTTCAGCATGGCGCGCAGCCGGTTCGGGTAGCCGAGGATGGCCGGCAGCACGGCCTGCGGCTTCCAGGCGACGTGCACCGACAGCGCCAGCATGCGCGGCGTGGCGAGATCGAGCACGTCGTGCAGCGCCTCGTTGAGGTTGACCGCCGTCGGCAATTCGTCAGAGTTGGCCGGGATGGCGGCGCGCAGGCCGTCGAGCGCGCCGCGGGCAGCCTTCAGCGCTTCCCCGAGAGCAGCTCCCGCCGGCAGCCCGGCACCGCGCCGCTCCATGGTCGACAAGACCGAGCCCATCATGTTGACCGGCCCTTCGAGCTGGAACACCGCCGCCGCCAGCGTCTCCCGCAAGGCATTTACGCGGCTCTCCTCGGCCAGCATGGCGCGCAGCGCCGCCATGCGCGCCTTCTCCTGCTGCGCGCGCTGCTCGGTGATCTCGGTGGCCGTCAAGAGCAGGAAGATCCTTTCCTGGACGCCGAAGAAGCTGTCGGCCCCGCCCTCGCCGCGGCGCACCCAGATCGCCGAGCAGGAGAACCAGCGCGGCGGTCGTCCGGCACCGGCGTCGATGCGCACCTCCTGGTTGAGGAAGGCGCGCCCGCCTTCGCGCGCCGCGGGCAGTTCGCCGCCGAGATCGGCGCGTACGGCATCGAGGATCACCTTGGCGGGCTCCGCCATGCCGAGATCGCCCATCAGCTTCTTGTACTCGCGGTTGTCGAGCACGACGCGCCCGGCGTCGTCGACCAGCGCCATCACGATCGGTGCCGCGTCGACCACGGATTCGATCAGCGCCTTCTGGTTGCCGACCTCGCATTCGAGGCGGTGCAGCTCGGTGACGTCGCGATGCAGGCCGAGATAGTGAATCGCGCGGCCGCTCTCGTCGAGCACCGGGGTGATGAGCAGTTCGGCGAGATACTTGCCGCCGTCGGCACGGCGATTGACCAGCCGCCCCGTCCAGGATTCATGCGTCGCGAGCTTGTTCCACAGCGACTGGTAGACCTCCGGCGGCGTCATCTTATGCGACAGCATGGATTCGTTGTGCCCGACCGCTTCCGCCGCCTCGTAGCCGGTGATGCGCGTGAAGGCGGGATTGACGTAGAGGATGTTCGCGTCCAGGTCGGTGATCGAGACCGCCAGGTCGGCCTGTTCCACGACCTGCTGGAAGACCGAGGCGGAAATGTCGGAGCGTTTCGGTTTCATACCCATAGCTCTGCAGGTTCCATGCCATGACGCGCGGATTTTGCGGGAAGCGCCATGCCGCGGGGCTTACGTCAATTCCCTGTCGGATTCATTTCGCGTTGTCGCAAACCCGACAGAACCCGCCGTGCGCCGTTCGGGTGCGTACTCCGGCCTGAGATGCCCATGTCGGTGCGGTCCAGCGCCATTCGCGGTGCATGGCGAGGCGGTGGCACGAAACCTGCGAAACGATCGCCGGAAGACTGCAAACATGACGACGACCGACACCACCGCCCCGACTGAAGCTGTCCCGCCGCCGGCTCCGCCCGCCGCGCCGACCTGGATCCACGGCGCCATCCTCGGCGCCTTCTGCCTCGGCTTCGGCCTGCTGCTCGCCCTCACCGACCGCGTGACGGTGGACGACATCGCCGCACGCGCCCTCGAGGATCGCCAGAATTCGCTCAAGCAGGTGATGCCGGACGAACTGCACGACAACAACCCGGTGACCGACACCCTGGCCATGAAGGACGCGCGCGGCAAGGACATCACCGTCTATCGCGCCCGCAAGGCCGGCAAGGTCACCGGCGTCGCCTACGAAATCTACGGCAGCGGCTATGCCGGCGAGATCAAGCTGATGATGGGCATCGATGCCGAAGGGAAGATCCTCGGCGTTCGGGCCTTGGCGCACAAGGAAACGCCGGGGCTGGGCGACAAGATCGAGGAGAAGAAGACCGACTGGATTTTGCGCTTCACCGGGCTCTCGCTGGGCAATCCGGCGGAGGAGCGGTGGAAGGTGAAGAAGGATGGCGGCGACTTCGATCAGTTCGCGGGAGCGACGATTACTCCGCGCGGGGTCGTCGGTGCGATCAAGGGTGGCCTCGAGTTCTTCGCGGCTCACAAGGCTGAGTTGGTGGGAGACGCCCAATGATCGCTCCGATGCTCTGGTCTGAGCGGGCCGAAAGGGTGCCCTGCTTCGCTCCTTGTCCCCCGGCGGACAAGGGCGATAAGGCGTCCGCCTCCTCCTTTACCTACGCGAAGGAGGGCACCCCATCGGCCCAGGAACCGTGGTTGCCGCCCGGGGGCAAGAGCTTCAAGCCGAGGGTGGCGGGGGATCGTCGACGCGTAGGTAAAGGAGGAGGCCCGGGCTCTTGCCTCATCCGGGCCGGGGGACACGGAGCGGCGACGATCCCCCGTCGCCCTCGGCGGGTCGCGAGCCGGTCGACACCGAAGGAACTTGAGGTACTGACATGACCACCGACACCAAGACCATCATCAAAGACGGCCTCTGGGACAGCAACGGCGTTCTCTCCATGCTGCTCGGCATGTGCCCCGCCATGGCGATGACCACCAGCGCCACCAACGGCTTCGGCATGGGTCTCGCCACGGCCGCGGTGATGGCGGCGTCGAGCCTGCTGGTCGCGGCGTTCCGCAAGCGCATCACCCAGGAAGTGCGCATTCCCGTGTTCATCCTGATCGTCGCCTCGATGGTCACGCTGGTCGACCTGGCGATGAACGCGTTCATGCACGAACTCTACAAAGTGCTCGGCCTATTCATCCCGCTGATCGTCTCCAACTGCCTGCCGCTGGCGCGCCTGGAAGCCTTCGCCGCCAAGCAGCCGGTGCTGCCCTCCTTCCTCGACGGGCTGTTCATGGGCATCGGCTTCACCATCTCCCTGACCGCCATCGGCGCCGTGCGCGAGATCATCGGCTCGGGCACGCTGTTCGCCGACGCATCCTTGCTGCTCGGCCCCAGCTTCAAGTTCATGGAGTTGCACGTGCTGCCGGCCAGCACCAACGTGCTGATGATGATCCTGCCGCCCGGCGGCTTCCTCATCACCGGCCTGCTGGTCGTCGTCAAGCGCATGGTCGACGTCTCCGCGGGCAAGGAAATCCAGATGGGAGGCGCGCACAGTGTCGCCTGATCTGCATACCGTCGAAGGCATCGCCCGCGTGGTCGGCGTCGATCCCGACGGCGGCGCCTGGCTGGTGCCCGAGCAGACCACCAGCTGCGGCCATTGCGCGTCTGCCGACGTGTGCGGCAGCAAGGGCATCGGCACCGTCGCCAGCCGCCTCGAAGCGCGCCGCTTCCACATCGACGGCGGACAAGCCCTGCATATCGGCGACCGCGTCGTCATCGGCATCGGGAACCGCGCGCTGTTCAAGGGCGCCCTGACCGCCTATGCGCTGCCCCTGCTGGTGTGCTTCGCCGTCGGCGGCGTGGCGCAATGGGCGGCCCAGGACGACCTCCTCACCATGGCCAGCATGGCGGCGGGACTGGCCGGCGGCCTCGTCGTCGCGCGCCTCGCCGCCCGACGCCTGACGCGCGGCGGCGAACTCGCCCCGCGCTTCCTGCGCTTCGCCGCGCCCAACGAAAGCTGCCCGCCGCAGCAGGTGATGCAATGAAAGAAACCGTCCTCATGATGATCGGCGCTGCGCTGGTCAACAACGTGATCCTCGCGCGCTTCCTCGGCCTCTGCTCGTTCATGGGCGTCACCACGCGCATCGACACAGCCGCCGGCATGGGCCTGGCGACCACCTTCGTCATCACCGTGTCCTCGATGGCCGACTGGGCGGTGCAGCGTTACCTGCTCGACGCCTACGGACTCGGCTTCCTGCGCACGGTCACCTTCATCCTGGTCATCGCCAGCGCCGTGCAGTTCACCGAGATGACCATCAAGAAGGTCTCGCCGACGCTGTTCCAGATGCTCGGCATCTACCTGCCGCTCATCACCACCAACTGCGCGGTGCTCGGCGTCGCGCTGCTGCTGGTCGAGGGACGCATGAGCCTGATCGGCGCCACGCTGTTCGCCTTCGCCTCCTCGCTGGGCTACAGCCTGGTGATGGTGATCTTCGCCGGGCTGCGCGAACGGCTGGCGCTGGCCCAGGTGCCGCGCCTGTTCGCCGGCCCGCCGATCGGTTTCATCGTCGCCAGCCTGCTGGCGATGGCGTTCATGGGCTTTTCCGGCATCAGCACGAACTGACCGCTAGCGAACCATTCAACGAGATCGATGAGGAACTGCAACAGCATGAATACGCTTCAATTCGGCAAATGGGCCCGCCCCCTCCCGCCCTCCCCCTCGCGGGGGAGGCGACTCACGGCTCGCTTCGCTCGAAATTTGAGTTCCTTCGATTCACGATCACGAGGAGCATGACATGTTGAGCGCAGTCGGCAGTCTTACGGTGATGGGAGTGACGCTCGGCGGCCTGCTGGGCGTGGCGTCCCGCTATCTCGCCGTCGAGGCCAACCCGATCGAGGCCGAGATCCAGGCCATGCTGCCCGGCTCGCAATGCGGCCAATGCGGCTTCGTCGGCTGCTCGCAGGCCGCGGCGGCGCTGGCGGCCGGCACGGCGCCGGTGACGCTGTGCCCGCCCGGCGGCCGAGCGCTGGCGCAGGAGCTCGCCCACAAGCTGGGCGTCAAGGCCGATCTTTCCGGCGTCGCCGACGATGGGCCGAAGATTGCGCAGGTGTCCGAGGAAATCTGCATCGGCTGCTGCAAGTGCATCAAGGCCTGTCCGACCGATGCGGTGATCGGCGCGGCCAAGCAGATCCACAACGTCATCCGCGACGCCTGCACCGGCTGCGGCGCCTGCGTCGACCGCTGCCCGACCGAGGCGATGGCGCTGGTGCCGATCCCCGTCAGCCTGCAGTACTGGATCTGGCCGAAGCCCGTCATGGCCGGCGCGGCAGCCTGAGGAACGGCACCATGGGCATATTCGAACGCATCTTCCGCGAGCCCCGCTGGGGCGTGCATCCCGACGACCACAAGCGCCCGGCGGCCGACGTGCCGCTGCGCCGCCTGCCGACGCCTGCGCGCGTGCATATGCCGCTGCAGCAGCATGTCGGCGGCGCCGCGCGGCCGATCGTGCTGGTCGGCCAGCAGGTGCTCAAGGGCCAGCTGATCGCCGAGCCCAGCGGCAACATCTCGGCGCCCATCCACGCGCCCGTCTCGGGCACAGTCACGGCCATCGGCGAGGTCACCGCGCCGCACGCCTCGGGCCTCTCGTTCGGCGCCATCACCATCGAATCCGACTTCCAGGAGCGCTGGATCGAACTCGAGGAAGTGGCCGATCCCTTCTCGCTCTCGCCGGAGGAGATCACGAAGCGCACCGCCGCCGCCGGCATCGTCGGCCTGGGCGGCGCCACCTTCCCGTCGGCGGCCAAGTTCTCGCTCGGCCGCCGCATGAAGGTCGACACCCTGATCGTCAACGGCGGCGAATGCGAGCCCTATCTCTCGGCCGACGACCGGATGATGCGCGACTGGGGCGATGAAGTCGTCGACGGCGTGCGCATCGTCATGCATGCGATCGGCGCGCAGCAGGCCCTGGTCGGCATCGAGGACAACAAGCCCGAGGCGATCGACGCCATGCGCAAGGCCGCGGAAGGCTTCCCCGAGGTGAAGATCCGCCCGGTGCCGGCGCGCTACCCGATGGGCTCCGACCGCCAGCTCATCATCACCCTCACCGGCCGCGAAGTGCCGGCCGACGCCCGGGCCGCCGAAGTGGGCGTGCTGGTGCACAACGTGTCGACCTGCGCTGCCGTGCATCAGGCGATCCGTTTCGGCCGTCCGCTGGTGGAGCGCATCGTCACCATCAACGGCGGCGCCGTGCGCGCGCCCGGCAACGTGTTCGCGCCGATCGGCACGCCGGTTCAGGAACTGCTCGATTTCTGCGGCCTCAAGGAAGCGCCGGCGCGCATCGTCATGGGCGGCCCCATGATGGGCACACCGCTGGCCCACGGCCAGGTACCGCTGGTGAAGGGCGCGAGCGGCATCCTCGCGCTCGACGCCAAGGAAGCCTTCGTGCCGCCGGCCGGCCCCTGCATCCGCTGCGGCAACTGCACTCGCGCCTGTCCGATGGGACTGCAGCCGATCGAGATGGGCGCCCGCATCCGCGCCGGCGATCTCGACGGCGCGGAGAAGCTCCACCTCGGCGACTGCATTTCCTGCGGCTGCTGCGCCTACGTCTGCCCCTCGCACATTCCGCTGGTGCAGTACTTCAACCATGCCAAGGGCGAGCTGTGGGCCAAGGAGCGCGGCAAGCTGCGCACCGAGGCGACCAAGCGGCTCGCCGCCGCGCGCATCGAGCGGCTGGAGCGCGAAGCCAAGGAGAAGGCCGAGGCCGCGGCACGGCGCAAGGCGGAGCGTGCGGCTGCCAAGGCCAAGGCCGCCGCCGAGGCGCAGGCATCCCCCGCCAATATCGAAGGAGAAACGGCATGAACGCGCACCCGATCGACATGCCGGTCTCGTCGCCGCATGCGACGACCTCTCTCTCGGTCCCGCGGGTCATGGGCATCGTGCTGCTGGCGCTGGCGCCGGCGACGCTGTTCGGCTTCTGGCTCTACGGCTGGCCGGCCTTCTGGCTGTGGCTGTTCACCGTCGCCGCCGCCGCGGCCGGCGAAGCCTTCTGCCTGCGCCTGATGGCGCGGCCGGTGCTGCCCGCCCTGCACGATGGCTCGGCCATCCTCACCGGCTGGCTGCTGGCGCTCTCGCTGCCGCCCTGGGCGCCCTGGTGGATCGGTGTGTTCGGCGGCCTCTTCGCCACCGTCCTGGCCAAGCAGGCCTTCGGCGGCCTCGGCCAGAACCTTTTCAACCCGGCCATGGTGGCGCGCGTCGCGCTGCTGATCTCCTTCCCGGTGCAGATGACCGCCTGGGTCGCGCCGCTGCCGCTCGGCAGCGCAGGGGCGCCGGGCCTGATCGACGGTCTCTTGGTCACGCTGAAAGGCATGCCGGCGGGGCTCGACGCCGTCGCCAGCGCCTCGCTGCTCGGCTTCGCCAAGACCGAGATGTCGCGCGGCGTCGACCTCTTCGCCTCGCTCGCGCATGCGCCTATGCAGCCCTGGATCGGCAGCCGCCCGGGCAGCCTCGGCGAAACCGCCGGCTGGCTGATCGCCGCGGGCGGCCTGCTGATGATGGCGCTGCGGGTCATCTCCTGGCACATCCCGCTGGCAATGCTCGCCGGCATTGCGATTCCTGCGGCCCTGCTCCATGCGGTCGATCCGGCGCGCTACCTCGATGCCGGCACCCACCTGATGTCCGGCGGCGCGATGCTCGGCGCCTTCTTCATCGCCACCGACTACGTCACTTCGCCCGGCACGCCGCGCGGACAGCTGATCTTCGGCTTCGGCTGCGGGGTGCTGACCTTCGTGATCCGCACCTGGGCGGGTTATCCGGAGGGTGTGGCTTTCGCGGTGCTGCTGATGAACTCGCTGACGCCGATCATCGATGCCTACGTGAGGCCGCGGATTTACGGGCGGGATCGCAGGGGTGTTCCGATGGTCGCCAAACGCGGATAGCTGTGATGCCTTCCGAGCGTGTCATCCGGCTGGCGACCGCCATGGGCGACGGGGGACTGCCGACGCTTCGTGTCCCCCGTCGGCCGCTGCGCGGCCTCCTCCTCCTTTACCTACGCGTCGGCAGTCCCCCGCCCCCCATGGCTCGATGCATTTTCGATTTCAGCGCCTCGAACCGCTACAACGACGCCCGCCCGGGCCGGTGGGGTGTCCTGCTGCACTCCGTGTCCCCCGGCGGAC
>DASVZI010000151.1:0-20706 GCA_036391735.1 Rhodocyclaceae bacterium | reverse complement strand
GGCACCGGCATCGGCACCACGGACGTTTCCTTCTTGACCTCGGGCACCGCGACCGGCGCGGCGGTCTCGGCCTTCCTGACGATTTCGGGCGGATCGAGCAGGAACGTGTATTCGCGAACCAGCCGGCCCGACGACCAGTTCATCTCGACCAGCATGTCGACGAAGGGCTCGTTGAACGGCCGTTCGGACGTCGCCACCACGAAGATCCGTCCGTTGGGGCGCTTGTCCACGCTGAACCGGATGCCGGAGAGGGACGGGGTGTATTCGACGCCCGCGTTCTTGTAGGCATCCAGCGGGGCCATGCGGGCGGCGAGGGACGAGGCCTCGTCGCGGCTGGCGGTAACCTCGATCTCGGCGCGCAGCGGCTGACCCAGCGCCGAAGTGACCGTCAACCGGCCAAGGCCGGCCGCCTGTGCGCCAAGCGGGACGATCGCCAGGGCCATGGCAAGCATGGACAGCCTGAAGGGGTTCGAATTATGGGTATTCAGCACGGCGCCTCCCCGAGGGGATATGTAATTTCGGTAATTAAAATAACATCATGGCCTTAAGGCTGCAAGCTAAACCTCTGGCTCATCTAATGCCGGCTGTGGCAAACAGGTCATTCGAGCAGGATTCGCAGCATCCGGCGCAGCGGTTCAGCGGCGCCCCAAAGCAACTGGTCCCCGACCGTAAACGCCGACAAATACTCGTTGCCCATGGACAGCTTGCGCAGCCGACCCACCGGCGTCGACAGCGTGCCCGTCACCGCGGTGGGCGTCAGATCGCGCATCGATGCCTCGCGCGTATTCGGCACCACCTTGGCCCACGGATTGTGCTCGGCCAGCAAGGTTTCGATATCGGCCAGCGGCACGTCTTTCTTTAGCTTGATGGTCAGCGCCTGCGAGTGGCAGCGCATGGCACCGATGCGCACGCACAGCCCGTCGACCGGAATCGGCTGCGCGGCGCGACCCAGAATCTTGTTTGTTTCGGCCTGACCTTTCCATTCCTCGCGGCTCTGCCCGTTGCCGAGATCCTTGTCGATCCACGGGATGAGCGAGCCGGCCAGCGGGACGCCGAAGTTCGCCGTCGGGAAGGAATCATCGCGCAGCACGCCGGCGACCTCGCGATCTATTTCAAGAATGGCGGAGGCGGGATCGTCGAGCAGGTTCTTGGCGACGCGATGCGCCTCGCCCATCTGCTGCAGCAGTTCGCGCATGTTCTGGGCGCCTGCGCCCGACGCGGCCTGGTAGGTCATCGACGTCATCCAGTCGACCAGGTCCGCCTTGAAGAGGCCGCCGAGCGCCATCAGCATCAGCGAGACCGTGCAGTTTCCGCCGATCCAGTTGTTGCCGCCCTTCGCCAAGGCATTCTTGATGACGCCGAGGTTGACGGGATCGAGGATGATTACTGCGTCGTCCTTCATGCGCAGCGCAGACGCCGCATCGATCCAGTGGCCCTGCCACCCGGCTGCACGCAGCTTCGGGAATACATCGTTGGTGTAATCGCCGCCCTGGCAGGTGATGATGATGTCCATCGCCTTGAGCGCATCGATGGACGAACCGTCCTGCAGCGGCGCGCCACCGCCTTCGGCTGGCCCCTTGCCGCCGACGTTCGAGGTCGAGAAGAACACCGGCTCGATCAGCGCGAAATCGTTCTCTTCCCGCATGCGCTGCATCAACACCGAACCGACCATGCCGCGCCATCCCACCAGACCAAGCTTTTTCATTGCCTCATCCCATTGCGAAAACCGGGAAATTATCTCATAGCTTCGCCAGCTGACTCGCCCGGACGCCGCGCCAGACGAGCATCCAGCCGACCAGCGCGAACGCGGCGCCCAGCGTGTAGGTCCAGCCGGCGCCCCACGGTCCCCAGGCCATGCCGCTGACGAAGTTGCCCAGCATGCCGCCGGCGCCGAACGACACGCTGCCGTAAATCGCCTGCACGCGGCCCTGCTGCTGCGGCGGGAACCAGCGGTTGAGCGCCGTCACGGCGGCGGCGTGATAGGCGCCGAAGGTCGCCCCGTGCATCAACTGCGCCGCCAGCAGCAGCGGCAGCGACTCGACCTGCCAGCCGATCAGCAGGAAGCGCAGCACGGCCAGGGCGAAACTCGCGAGCAGGATGGCCCGCAGCGAGTAGCGGCCGATCAGCCGCGGCAGAAACGCGAAGACGGCGATCTCCGCCACGACGCCCAGCGACCAGAGCGCGCCCACCACCGTCTTGCCGTAGCCGTGGTCGACCAGATGGATCGAAAAGAAGACGTAAAGAGGACCATGAGCCGCAGACATGAAGAAGCAGGCCGCCATCAGAGCTACGACGGCAGGACGCAACAAGCCGGCGCGCAGGGCCGTGCCGGAATGCCGGTGCGGCGGACGGGGCGGGGCTTCCTCGAGGACGGCGGCGCACAGCGCGATGCCGGCCAGCAGCGCCAGGCAGACCCACAGCAGCATCGCCACGGGCAGCCGATCCAGCAGCGCGCCGAGTCCGAGCACTGCGACGATGAAGCCTACCGACCCCCACAGGCGGATGCGCCCGTAGTCGGCGGGACGGTCGACAAGGCGGTCCAGCGTCAGTGCCTCGACCAGCGGATGGGCGGCGGACCAGAAGAAGAAGTTCACCACGATCCCGGCGAACACGCCCCAGAAGCTTTGCGTCCAGAAGAAGAGCACGAAGCCGACCGTCGTGGCCAGGGCCGACAATCGGACGATGGGGACGCGGCGGCCCGAGCGGTCCGACAACGCGCCCCAGAAGGCGGGCGCCAGGGCGCGCATCACCGGCGCCGCCGACATCAGGATGCCGATATCGCGCGCCGAAAAGTCCAGCGACTGGAGATAGAGCGTGAAATACGGCGCGAACGCGCCGACGTAGGCGAAGTAAAAGAAATACCAGGCGGACAGCCGCCAATGAGACGCTACGGGCATCCGCAAGAGGGGGCGCTGGGCCCCGGTTCGTTCAGGCCTTCTGGGACTGGCCCGCGCGATAGGCGAGCAGCAGGTAGTAGATCTCGTCCTTGAGCTTCACGCGCTGCTTCTTCATGTCCTCGATCGTGAAGTCCGCCACCGGCATGTCCTGTTCCTCGAGGTCTTCGACCTTTCCGGTAAGCCTGTTGTAGCGGGCGAACAGGGCGGCGAAATGCGAATTGGCATTCTTCAGGCCGATGATCGCATCGTGCATGTCGGGGAATTCTTGGTGGAGCTCGTGATGATCGACTTGCATGGACTTCTTCCTCCCTGGAAAAGCTTGAGGCGATTCTACAGCCGTCCCGGAATCTTCGGCGTCGCGCACGATACGTCGGCGCACTGCGCGCGGTGATGCAGCGCCGCATCGATCAGTGCCAGCGCCAGCATCGCTTCGGCGATCGGCGTGGCGCGAATGCCGACGCAGGGATCGTGACGTCCCTCGGTGGCGACTGTGGCCGGATTGCCGGCGAGATCGATGGAGCGCCGCGGCAGGCGGATGCTCGAGGTCGGCTTGATGGCGATGTTCGCCACGATGTCCTGCCCGGTCGAAATGCCGCCGAGGATGCCGCCCGCGTTGTTGCTGGCGAAGCCGTCCGGCGTCAATTCGTCGCCGTGCTCGCTGCCGCGCTGCGTGATCGATTCGAAGCCGGCACCGATCTCGACGCCTTTGACGGCGTTGATACTCATCAGCGCGTGGGCGATGCACGCATCGAGGCGATCGAAAACCGGATCGCCCCAGCCGACCGGAACGTTCTCCGCGACGACCGTGACCTGCGCGCCGATCGAATCGCCCGACTTGCGCAACTCGTCCATGTAGGTCTCGAGCTGCGGCACGATGTCCGGATCGGGCGAGAAGAAGGGATTGGCGCCAACGGCCCCCCAATCCTTGAATGGAATGGCGATGGGCCCGAGGCGGCTCATGTAGCCGCGCACCCGGACGCCGTAGCGCTCGCCGAGCCACTTCTTGGCGATGGCGCCTGCGGCCACACGCGCGGCAGTCTCGCGCGCCGAGGAACGGCCGCCGCCGCGATAGTCGCGGATGCCGTACTTCTGCCAGTAGGCATAGTCGGCGTGGCCGGGGCGGAAAGTCTGCGCGATGCTGCCGTAATCCTTGCTGCGCTGGTCCTCGTTGCGGATCAGCAGGGCGATCGGCGTGCCGGTGGTGCGCCCCTCGAATACGCCGGAGAGGATCTCGACGCGATCCGGCTCGCGACGCTGGGTGACGTGCCGCGAAGTGCCCGGTTTGCGGCGGTCGAGATCAGCCTGGATGTCGGCCTCGGACAACGCAAGACCGGGCGGGCAGCCGTCCACGACGCAGCCGATCGCCGGTCCGTGGGACTCGCCGAAAGATGAGACGCTGAACAGCTGGCCGAAGGTATTGCCTGACATGCGGGTCGCCCGAAAGAACTCGCCGCGAGTTTAGCATGCCTCGCTGCAAGCCCCGCCCGCCAAGGCTTAGCGCGCCAACTCCTCGTCGCGGAGCGCGCGCCGCAGGATCTTGCCGACGTTGGTCTTGGGCAGTTCGGTGCGGAACTCGACGCGATGAGGCACCTTGTATCCGGTGAGGTTCGCCCGGCAATGCGCGATCAACTCGTCTGCCGTGAGGGCGGGATCCTTCCGTACCACGAAGATCTTCACGGCCTCGCCCGATCGTTCGTCGGAGACGCCCACGGCGGCGACTTCCAGGACGCCCGGATGCATCGCGACCACTGCCTCGACCTCGTTCGGATAGACGTTGAAGCCCGACACCAGGATCATGTCCTTCTGGCGATCGACGATGCGGACGAAGCCCTTCTCGTCCATCACGGCGATGTCTCCGGTACGCAGGAAACCGTCGCGCATCATGACCTGCGCCGTCTCCTCGGGGCGGTTCCAGTAACCCTTCATCACCTGCGGCCCGCGCACGCAGAGCTCCCCCGACTGCCCGAGCGGCACATCGCGCCCTTCGGAATTGCGGATGGCGACCTCGGTCGAGGAAATCGGCAGGCCGATCGAGCCGTTGTACTCGTGAAGGTTGAGCGGATTGATGGTCGCTGCCGGCGACGTCTCGGTGAGGCCGTAGGCCTCGAGCAGCGGCACTCCGGTGACGCGCTTCCACTTCTCGGCGACCGCCTGCTGCACCGACATGCCGCCGCCCAGCGTCACCTTCAGCGTCGAGAAGTCGAGCTTGGCGAAGTCGGGATTGTTGAGCAGCGCATTGAACAGGGTGTTGACGCCCGTGATGACGGTGAACGGATACTTGCCGAGTTCCTTCACGAAGCCGGGGATGTCTCGCGGATTGACGATCAGCAGGTTGGTCGCGCCGATCTTGAGGAAGGTCAGGCAGTTCGCCGTCAGCGCGAAGATATGGTACAGCGGCAGCGCGGTAACGATGAATTCGGACCCGCTCACCACCGCCGGGGCAATCCACGCATGCGCTTGCTGCAGGTTCGCGATGATGTTCCGGTGCGTCAGCATGGCGCCCTTCGAGACGCCCGTCGTGCCGCCGGTGTACTGAAGGAACGCGACATCGTCGTGGCCGACCTCGACACGGTCGAAGGCGCTTTCGCTTCCCTGCTTCAGCACCGCCCGGAAACCGATGGCGTTGGGAATGTTCCAGGCCGGCACCATCTTCTTGACGTGCTTGACCACCAGGTTGACGATCGATCGCTTCGGAAAGTCGAGCATGTCGCCCAGCCCCGTCACGACGACATGGCGGATCGACGTCTTCGCCAGGACGTGCTCGAGCACGTGGGCGAAGTTCTCGACGATGACGATCGCTTCGGCACCGGAATCCTTCAACTGGTGTTCCAGTTCGCGGGCGGTATAGAGCGGATTGCAATTGACCACCACGTAGCCGGCGCGCAGCGCCCCGAACATCGCGATCGGATACTGCAGCACGTTGGGCATCATCAGCGCGATGCGGGCGCCGCGCGGCAGGCGGGCGACCTTTTGCAGATAGGCGGCGAAATCGCGCGTCAGGCGATCGAGTTCGCGATAGCTGACGGCCTTGCACATGCTGATGTAAGCCGGCTTGGCGGCAAACTCCGCCACGCTGCGATCGAACAGATCGCCCACCGACGCGAACTCGTTCACGTCGATCTCGGCCGGAACGCCCTCCGGATAGCTCTCGAGCCAGACCTTGTCCACTTCCCCTCCCGGGATTGTCTTCGTTATGCGGCGGCACGGCCGGGCCGCCATACGATGGCGTATGTTAAGCCAACCCCGCCCATGTGGGAAGCAGGGAGATTGCCGCCTAGCGCTCGAGCAGCTTCGCCTTGTCCGGGCGCCTGTTCCAGTCGTCGGCGTCGGCGGGCGGGTCCTTCCGCTCGACAATGGCCGGCCAGGTCTTGGACAATTCTGCGTTCAGCGCGATGAAAGACCGCTGAGCGGCGGGCACGTCGTCCTCGGCGAAGATGGCCTCGGCCGGACATTCCGGCACGCACAGCGTGCAGTCGATGCACTCGTCAGGGTCGATGACGAGGAAGTTCGGTCCTTCGCGGAAGCAGTCGACGGGACAGACGTCCACGCAATCGGTGTACTTGCACTTGATGCAGTTCTCGGTGACGACGTATGCCATGGCCGTGCCTTCCGCTGTTCGGTATCGAAGTATAAGCGGCGGCGTCGAGTCGCCGCATCCCGCTCTGACAGTAGCGTTTCCATCCCGTGCAGTTTTTTTGCTAGCATTGATACCGACCCGCATGTCCTTTCCGGTGCGCCGCATCGCAGCCGCCCCCCCAAATCAAACCAAGCCAGAGGAAGTTCATGAGCGAACACATCCACCACGTCACCGACGCCAGTTTCAAGAGCGAGGTGCTCGAGTCCCCGATCCCCGTCCTGGTCGACTACTGGGCCGAGTGGTGCGGTCCCTGCAAGATGATCGCCCCGATCCTCGACGAGGTCGGCAAGGAGTACGCGGGCAAGCTGAAGGTCGCCAAGCTCAACATCGACGACAACCCGAAGACGCCCGGCGAATACGGCATCCGCGGCATCCCGACGCTGATCCTCTTCAAGGGCGGCAATGTCGAGGCCACCAAGGTCGGCGCGCTGTCGAAGTCCCAGCTCACCTCCTTCATTGACAGCAATCTCTGATCCCGCTAAAGTCCCGCCTGAAGTCCCGCGGTTGAGCGCCCAGCAACAATAAGACCGGCCCCACGGGCTTCAGGGGCGACGCCGATTCCTTCGGCCGCCAAGAACACCTTCCAAGTTCCATTAATTTCCCGGGCCACACCCACGCCCGCGTCACTTCGCAGGTCCCCCTCATGCATCTATCGGAGCTCAAAGCCCACCACGTCAGCCAGTTGCTCGACATGGCGAACGCTGCCGGTGTCGAAGGCGCCAACCGCCTGCGCAAGCAGGAACTGATCTTTGCCCTGCTCAAGAACGAAGCCAGGAAGGGCGAGCCGATCTTCGGCGACGGCGTCATGGAAGTACTGCCCGACGGCTTCGGCTTCCTGCGTTCGCCGGACACCTCGTACCTTGCCGGCACGGACGACATCTACGTCTCGCCGTCGCAAATCCGCCGCTTCAATCTGCGCACCGGCGACACCATCGAGGGCGAGATCCGCACCCCCAAGGAAGGCGAGCGCTACTTCGCGCTGGTCAAGCTGGACAAGGTGAACGGCGAGCCCCCGGAGAACTGCAAGAACAAGATCCTCTTCGAGAACCTGACGCCGCTGCATCCCACCGAGCACCTGCGTCTGGAGCGGGACATCCGCGCCGAGGAGAACACCACCAGCCGCATCATCGACATCATCGCGCCGATCGGCAAGGGCCAGCGCGGCCTGCTGGTGTCCAGCCCGAAGTCGGGCAAGACCGTGATGATGCAGCACATCGCGCACGCCATCACGACCAACCATCCGGACGTCGTGCTGATCGTGCTGCTGATCGACGAACGCCCCGAGGAAGTGACCGAGATGTCGCGCACGGTGAAGGGCGAAGTCGTCGCCTCCACTTTCGACGAGCCCGCCACGCGCCACGTGCAGGTCGCCGAGATGGTCATCGAAAAGGCCAAGCGCCTCACCGAGCACAAGAAGGATGTGGTGATCCTGCTCGACTCGATCACCCGCCTGGCACGCGCCTACAACACCGTGCAGCCGGCATCCGGCAAGGTGCTGACCGGAGGCGTGGATGCCAACGCGCTGCAGAAGCCGAAGCGCTTCTTCGGTGCCGCGCGCAACCTCGAGGAAGGCGGCTCGCTGACCATCATCGCCACCGCACTGATCGACACCGGCAGCCGCATGGACGACGTCATCTACGAGGAGTTCAAGGGCACCGGCAACATGGAAATCCACCTCGACCGACGCATGGCGGAAAAGCGGGTCTACCCCGCGATCAACGTCAACCGGTCCGGCACGCGCCGGGAGGAACTGCTGCTCAAGCCGGACGTCCTTCAGAAGGTGTGGATCCTGCGCAAGCTGCTCTACGGCCTGGACGACCTGGAAGCAATGGAATTCCTGCTCGACAAGGTCAAGGCGACCAAGAGCAACGCGGAATTCTTCGACGCCATGCGCCGCGGCTGAGGCAACGAACGCACCATTGATTCGCAAGGCGAAATCCGGCATAATGCCGCCCCTTTAAGGCTCGCCAAATCCACGGGCCGCCATTGACCAAGGACACGACCATGAAAGAAGGCATCCACCCGAAGTACGACGAGATCGAGGTGACCTGCAGCTGCGGCACCGTCTTCAAGACTCGCTCGACCAGCGGCAAGCCGCTGCACATCGAAGTCTGCTCGTCCTGCCACCCCTTCTACACCGGCAAGCAGAAGATCGTCGACACGGCCGGCCGCGTCGAGCGTTTCCGCCAGAAGTACGGCAAGCGTGCTGCCTGATACGTCGGAACGGCACCCAAAGGCAGCTTCGGCTGCCTTTTTTAATTGGCGCGCGCCGAAATGATGAAACTGTTCGCCGCGCCCGACCTCAAGTTTCCCCTGCCCAGCTTGGTTGTCGCGGCCGTCTGTGCCGTCTACCTGGCTGCCGGCACCATCGGGCACGATCCCTGGAAAGCGGACGACGCCATACATCTCGGCGTCGCGTACGACTTCTTCCGCGGCGGCGACTGGTCGATCCCGCGCCTGGCGGGCGAGGCCTGGACGGGAACGCCCCCGCTCTTCCATTGGGTTGCCGCCGGCACCGCGCGGTTGACCCAGCAGCTGCTGCCATTCCACGATGGCGCGCGGCTGGCCGCAGCCCTGTTCGGCGGACTCTTCCTGTTCGTGCTTTGCCGCGCCGCCATGGCCTTGCACGGCCGCGAAGCGGGACTGGCTGCGCCTCTGCTGGCGATCGGCACCCTCGGACTGCTCGTCCCCATCCATGACGCCCAGCCGGCCGTCGCCGCGCTGGCCGGCGGCGCCGCGGTCTACTACGGCCTGGCTGTCCTGCCTTCGTCGTGGGGCGGCCTTTGGGCGGGCGTGGGTGCGGGCATGGCTTTTCTATCCGGCGGGCTCTCGGGCGCGCTGCCCCTCACGCCGCTGCTGCTGCTGCCCTTGCTTCAAAGACGCGTCGTCGCCGGCACACTGGCCCTGTGCATCGCCGCTGCCGTCGTCGCCGGCTGGCCTGCCCTGCTCCACTACGAGCACCCGGGCTATCTGGCCGCCTGGTGGAACGAGGAACTGGGGGCTGCCGCCCTTCGGGACGACGCGTTCAGCCGCGACCATTTCGAACTGCTGGCCTGGTTTACCTGGCCGCTGCTGCCCTATGGCCTGTGGGCCGCCTGGGTCGAGCGGCGGCAGTGGCGCTTGCGCGCCTGGGCCCTGCCCGTCTTCGGCACCCTGCTGGCCCTGGCCTGGTTCTTCACCCACGAGGCGCGCCCCCTGCTCGCGCTGCCGCTGCTGACACCGCTCGCGCTGCTCGCCGCGCTGGGCGCGCATCGCCTGCGGCGCGGCGCCGCCAATGCGTTCGACTGGTTCGGCACCATGACCTTCACCCTGGTCGTCGGACTGATCTGGCTGGGCGGTATCGCCATGTGGACCGGAGCGCCCGAGCAGATCGCGCGAAATTTCGCCAAGCTCGGGCCGGGCTTCGAGCCGCAGTTTTCCGTCCTGGCCCTTGCCGTGGCGCTGGCGTTCACCGCCGCCTGGATGGTGTCGCTGGCGCGCATGCCGCGCTCGCCGTGGCGCGGCGCGGTACGCTGGGCCGCCGGCGTCGTCGCCATGTGGGGCGTGCTGGTCGCGCTGTGGTTCCCCTGGATCGACTATGGCAAGAGCTACCGGCCCGTCGCAGCTTCGCTGAAGCGCGCCCTGCCCGCCGAACACGGGTGCATCGAGCGCCGCGACCTTGGCCCTGCGCAGCGCGCGGTCCTCGACTACCACGCCGGCTTGCGCACCCAGCAGGAATCGCCGCGCGCGTCGTGCCGCTGGCTGCTGTCGCTCGGCCCGGCGCCGGCCGGCTGGAAGAAGGTCTGGGAAGGCCACCGCCCCGGCGACCGCAGCGAACGCCTGCGGCTCTACCGGCGCGAGGCTGCGGCGCCTCCGTCGAACTAGACCTTGAGGAAGTGCTCGCGGTAGTACTTGAGCTCTTCGATAGACTCGTAGATGTCGGCCAGCGCTTCGTGCTTGCCGCCCTTCTTGACGCCCTTGGCGACTTCCGGCTGCCAGCGCTTGCAAAGTTCCTTGAGCGTCGAGACGTCCAGGTTGCGGTAGTGGAAGTAGGCCTCGAGCTTGGGCATGTGGCGCGCCATGAAGCGGCGATCCTGGCAAATCGAGTTGCCGCACATCGGCGACTTGCCGGCGGGCACGTGGCGCTTGAGGAATTCGAGGCACTGCGCCTCGACGTCGGCCTCGCCGAGCTTGGACGATTTAACCTTGGCGATCAGCCCCGACTTGCCGTGCGTCTTCTTGTTCCACTCGTCCATGCCGTCGAGGACGGCGTCCTCCTGGTGCACGACCCAGACGGCGCTCTCCGCCACGACCTCGAGAGCATTGTTCGTCACGATGACCGCCATCTCGATGATTCTGTCATTATCGGGATCGAGCCCCGTCATCTCCATGTCGAGCCAAACAAGGGCGTTCTGATCCTGTGCCATAATCGTCCGAACCAATTGGGATGCGCGCATTTTCTCACAGTTCCCCTCGAGCACCTTGTCCCCAACCGTCGTAACCGCCCTATTCCTCGTTGCCGTCGCCGCCTCGACCGGCTTGCGCGCCTGGCTCGCGCTACGGCAGATGCGCCACGTGAGCCTCCACCGCGGCGAAGTCCCGGCGGAGTTCGCCGCCAGCATCCCGCTCGACGCCCACCAGAAGGCGGCCGACTACAGCGTGGCCAAGGGCCGGCTGTTCCTGTTCGAACTCACCGCCGACGTCGTCCTGCTGCTCGCCTTCACGCTCGGCGGCGTGCTGCAGCGCCTTGCCGACGGCATCGCGGCGCTCGGTGCGCAGGGCTACCTGCTGGGGCTCACGCTGTTCGCGGCCTACGGCATCATCGGTTTCGTCGTCGGCCTGCCGTTCTCGCTCTACCGCACCTTCCGGCTGGAAACGCGCTTCGGCTTCAACAAGACCACGCCGACGGTATTCGTCGCCGACATCGCCAAAGGCGCGCTGCTGGCCGTCGTCATCGGCGGCCCGGTCCTGTTCGTCGTGCTCTGGCTGATGGCCGCGATGGGCGAGCGCTGGTGGCTCTACGTCTGGCTGTTCTGGCTCGGTTTCAACCTGCTCGCGCTGCTGCTTTATCCGACCCTGATCGCACCGCTGTTCAACAAGTTCTCGCCGCTTACCGACGAGGCCCTGCGGACACGCGTCGAAAAGCTGCTCGCGCGCTGCGGCTTCCAGGCGTCGGGCCTGTTCGTCATGGACGGCTCGCGCCGCTCGGCCCACGGCAACGCCTACTTCATGGGCTTCGGCAAGGGGCGCCGCATCGTCTTCTTCGACACCCTGCTCGCCCGGCTCACGCCAGCCGAGATCGAGGCGGTGCTCGCGCATGAACTCGGTCATTTCAAGCTGCATCACGTCTGGAAGCACATCGGGCTGCAGGCGCTCCTGGCCCTTGCGCTGCTGTGGCTGCTGGGCTGGCTGATGGAGTCCCCCGCCTTCTTCGCCGGCCTCGGCGTGACTGCGCCCGGCACCGCCATGGGTCTCATCCTGTTCTCGCTGGTGCTGCCGGTGTTCCTGTTCCCGCTGGCGCCGCTCACTTCGCTGCTGTCCCGGCGCCGGGAATTCGAGGCCGACGCCTATGCCTCCAGCCACGCCAGCGCGAACGATCTCGTCAATGCACTGGTCAAACTGTACCGGGATAACGCGGCGACGCTGACGCCCGACCCGCTGCACTCGCTGTTCCACGACTCGCATCCGCCCGCCAGTGCGCGCATCGCCCGGCTGCGGGCCAGTTGAAAGGAGTGACAATGCGTACGGTGGCATTGCTTTCCCTGCTTGCGCTGTCGGCATCGGCCCACGCGGCCGGAGACCCCAAGGCCGGCAAAGTCCTGCACGACCAGCACTGCGTCAGTTGCCATGCGCGCCAGTTCGGCGGCGACGGTTCCAGGATTTACACGCGCTCGCCCAGGCTCATCAACGACAAGACGGCCTTGGCCCAGCGCGTCGCCATGTGCGCGGCGCTGACCGGCGCCAAATGGTTCCCCGAGGACGAGGAGAACGTCGTCGCCTATCTCAACCAGCAGTACTACAAGTTCAAGTAGGGAGGCGGCCATGACTACCGTCTGCGAGTTGTCCAAGGGGAAGTGCAAGCCCTGCGAGGGCGGCATCCCGGCACTCGACTCCGCCGCTGCGGCAGACATGCTGCGGCAGCTCGACGGCTGGTCGCTGGTCGGCCAGGCGATCGTCAAGACCTACCATTTCAAGAACTACTACGAGACCATGGCATTCGTGAACGCGGCCGCATGGATCTCGCATCGCGAGGATCATCACCCGGACCTCGCCGTGAGCTTCAACAAATGCACGGCCAGCTACACGACGCACGCCATCGGCGGCCTCAGCGAGAACGACTTCATTTGCGCGGCCAAGCTTGACGCGCTGTTCGCGCTTTGAGCCTGCATGGGCGCGTGACGGCCGCCTTCGGACGGCACTATGAAGTGGCGTCCGACGACGGACGCGTCTGGCAGGCGACGCCGCGCGCCAAGCGCAGCATTTATGCCTGCGGCGATCGTGTCGCCCTGGAGCCGGCAGCGGCCGGACAGGCTCGCATCCTCGAATTCCTGCCGCGCTCCTCGCTGCTCTATCGCAGCGACGAATGGAAGCAGAAGCTGATCGCGGCGAATGCGACCCAGGTCGTGCTGGTGGTCGCCTGCGAGCCCGCATTCAGCGACGAGTTGCTGTCGCGCGCGCTCGTCGCGGCCGAGCACGATGGACTGCGGGCGCTGATCGTGCTGAACAAGTGCGACCTCGCCGATCGCCTGCCGGCAGCACGCGCGCAATTGGCGCCGTTCGCCGCGCTCGGCTATCCGGTGCTGGAGCTGTGCGCCCGGCGCGACGCGTCGCCGTTGCTGCCGCATCTCGGCGGGCAGCTGTCGGTGCTGGTCGGCCAATCGGGCATGGGCAAGTCGACCCTCATCAACGCGCTGATCCCCGGCGCTGCCGCGGCGACGCGCGAGATCTCGGTGGCGCTCGATTCCGGCAAGCATACGACCACCCATGCCCGCCTCTACCGTCTCGCGCCCGACGGCGAGGTGATCGACTCCCCCGGCCTGCAGGAATTCGGCCTGGCGCATCTGACGTTCGGCGAGATCGAACAAGGCTTCCCGGAGTTCCGCGACACCCTGGGCCGCTGCCGCTTCCATGATTGCCGCCATCGTGCCGAGCCTGATTGCGCGGTCAAGGCCCTGGTGGCTTCCGGCGCGGTGGCGGCGCGGCGCTACGAGCATTTCCTCGCCATCACTCAACCGAGATGAATACAACCTCGGCGCATGCGCGATGGTTCCTTGCACTCGGCGCCATCGCCGCGAGCCTCGCCGTCGCACTCGGGGCGGCGGCCAGCCATGCGCTGCGCGATGTGCTCGCCTCCGGCGATCCGGCCGGCTGGTTCGGCGTCGCGCTCGAATACCACCGCTGGCATGCGCTCGGCCTGATCCTCGTCGGCCTCGCCACCGTCGCCTACCCGGCGTCGCGCTGGTTCGCCGCCGCCGGCTGGCTGCTGGTTCTCGGACTGCTTCTCTTCTCGGGGAACCTCTACTTGCGCAGCCTCGCCGGCATTCACGCCTTCCACGCCGCAACGCCTTTCGGCGGCGGCGCGTTCATCGTCGCGTGGCTGGCATTCGCCATCGGCGCGTTCCGGCTGCCGCGGCGCTGAAAACAAAACGGGCGCGGGAGACCCCGCGCCCGTTGAACTGTCGGCTCTGGGCTTACAGCCGTTCGTAGATCGTCGTGATGCCCTGGCCGCCGCCGATGCACATGGTGGCGAGGCCATAGCGGCCGCCGGTGCGATGCAGTTCGTGCAGCAGCTTGGTGACGATGACCGCACCCGTCGCGCCCACCGGATGACCGAGCGCAATGGCGCCGCCGTTGGGGTTGGTCTTCGCCGGGTCGAGCTCGAGGCCGCGCGCCACGGTGATCGACTGCGCGGCAAACGCCTCGTTCGACTCGATGACGTCGATCTTGTCGAGCGTCAAGCCGGCCTTCTTCAGCGCGACCTTGGTAGACGGGATCGGGCCCTCGCCCATGACGTCGTTCGGCACGCCGGCGATCGCGTAGGCGACCAGCCGCGCCATCGGCTTGTAGCCGGCAGCGGCGGCCTTCGCGGCATCGGCCAGCACCAGGAAGGCGGCCGCGTCATTGATGCCGGAGGCGTTGCCCGCCGTCACCGTGCCGTCCTTCTTGAAGGCCGGCTTCATCTTCGCCAGCGATTCCATGGTCGTGCCCGCCTTCGGATGCTCGTCGGTATCGAAGACGACCTCGCCCTTGCGGGTCTGGAAGGTGATCGGCACGATCTGCGACTTGAAGCGTCCCTCGGCGATCGCCGCGGCGGCGCGCTTCTGGGATTCGACGGCGAAGGCGTCCTGCTGTTCGCGGGTGATGCCCCACTTGGTGGCGAGGTTCTCGGCCGTGATGCCCATGTGCCCGACGCCGAAGGGGTCGGTCAGCACGGCCACCATGGCGTCGATCGCCTTGGTGTCGCCCATGCGGGCGCCGGAACGCAGCGCCGGCAGCAGGTAGGCGCCGCGCGACATCACTTCGACGCCGCCGGCCAGGGCGTAGTCGGCGTCGCCCAGCATGATGGTCTGCGCGCAGCTGACGATCGCCTGCTGCGACGAACCGCACAGCCGGTTGACCGCGAAGGCCACCGAGTCCATGGTCATGCCGCCCTGGATGGTCGCCACGCGCGCCACGTAGGGATAGCGAGCTTCAGTGGGGATGGTGTTGCCCACCGTCGCGAAGGTGATCTGCTTGGGGTCCACGCCCGAGCGGGCGATGGTTTCCTTGATGACCAGGCCTCCGAGCTCGGCGGGTTCCAGGTCCTTGAGGGAACCGTTGAAGGCTCCGACCGCGCTGCGCGCAGCGCTCAGTACGACGATCTCTCTGTCTGCCATTTATCTCGCTCCTTTGAAAATTCAGTTTCCGACCCAGCTGGCGATCCACAGCAGCGCCAGCAGCAGCAGGGCCATGACCAGGGTGCGCCACACCAGGCCGATGGTGCTTTGCATGAAGTCCGCGTCGGCGTCGTCGTTCAGTCCCATCTCGGGACGATCGGACACCTCGCCGTCGTGGCGCAGCGGCATGCCGAGCTTGACGCCGAGAGCGCCCGCGCCGCTCGCCAGCAGGATGCCCGCGCTCGGCTCGGGCCAGCGCTGCGCCTGGTTGCGCCAGCAGTACACGGCGTCCTCGAAATCGCCGACGATGGCGAAGGACACCGCGGTGAGCCGCACCGGCAGCCAATCGAGCGCCGCGAAGGCCTGTACCGCAAACTTGCCGAACTCGCCGAACTCGGCGTCGCGGCGCTCGCCCCACTGCTCATCGAACGACAGCGACAGCCGGTAGAGCAGTGCGCCGGCCGGCCCGAGCAGGGCAAACCACAAGCACGGCGCGAAGACGTGCCGATGCGAGGAAACCAGCGCCTGTTCGATGGCGAGCCGCGCGACCTCGCTCGAACTCATGTGGTCGGTGCTGCAGCCGCGCCATGCCGCGAGGAGCTGGCGCGCCCGGTCCAACTCGCCCATCCGCAGTGCCAGATGGATGTCGGTGAAGAAATGGCTGAACTGCCTGAAGCCGGCGGTCAGGTAGAGCACGCCGATGCCCAGCAGCAGCGTGAGAAGGGGATAGCCGATGTAATGCAGCAGCGTCTGCAGCACGAACACCAGGAGTACCGGCGCCCCGACGCCCGTCATCCATGCCGCCAGGCCCTGCCGATGCTCGCCGGCATTGAAGCGCCCCTCGAGAAAGCCGCCATAGGCGCGCAGCAATGCCTCGATGCGCGCCACCGGGATTGGCTTAGCCTGATCGAGAGCGAGAACGAGGACGATCGCGAGAAGAGTCATGGGGATTTGCTGCGTTGCAACGAGAAAGATATCACAGGTTACGATGATGCCAGGCGCGTCGTGTAGCCGGCATTAGCCATGTTGCGAGCCCAGGAAACGCTGGAGGCTGACAAGCATTCCGGCGGTGGCACCCCAGATGTAGCGATCGTTCCAGGGCATCGCCCAATACTCGCGCACCGCACCTCGAACCTCGATCTGGTGACGCTGATGATTGGCGACGTCGAGCAGGAATTCGAGCGGCGCCTCGAACACGTCGGCAACCTCGAAGTCGTCGAGCCGCAGGTTGAGCGGAGGATGCACGAGGCCGACCACCGGCGTGACGCAAAAACCCGTGCCGGTCACATAGTCGGGCAGGCAACCCAGCACCTCCACTTGCCGCGGCGCGATGCCTACCTCCTCGTGCGCCTCGCGCAGGGCCGTGGCCACCGCAGTCTCGTCGGCCGCCTCGCGGCGTCCGCCCGGGAAGCTGACCTGGCCGGCGTGATCGCGCAGGTGCGCTGTCCGCTGGGTGAGCAGCACGGTGGTCCCGCTTTCGCGCGGAATGATCGGAATCAGCACGGCCGCCGGCGTCAGGCCGGTCTGCGGCGCGCCGGGCTCGAGAATCTCCACCATGCCGCCCCCGGCGGCGAAGCGCTCGCGCAAATGGTCGACCGACAGCATCAATAGCGCTGCTTGAGGATCATGGTGTCGCCTTCGCGCTTCATCTCCAGCCGGTTCAGGAAGCTCATGCCCAGCAGCGAAGACGGCATATGCGATTCGGTGACGTTTACGTCCACCTGGTGAAGCGTGATGCTGCCGATACGCACGGTCACGCCCCGGACCCGCCACACGGCAATGATGCCGTTCGCCGTCGACGTCGCCACCACCTCGCCGTTGCTGTGGTAGTCGAGACCGGCGCGTATCGCGTCATTCGCGCTCAAGGTCACGGTAGAGGCGCCGGTGTCGACCAGGAAGCGGACGGATGCGCCATTGACGCTACCCGTCGTGGAGAATTGCCCCCATCGGTCGGCGGTCAGCGTCACCGATGCACCGCCGCCGCCGCTGCCTCCGCTGGAGATGCTCTGCTCGCCGAGCACAAGCCTCTGGCGCTTGCCGTCGATCTCGAAAACGGCCGCGCCATTCTCGAGCGCGAGAAGCTTGACGCCCTCGGCGGTCTTGGCACCGACGGCCAGCGTCCGCGGATGGCCGCCGTCGATCACGATGACGGCACGCCCGGGCAGCAGGCCGGCCAGCGCGACGTCCATGGACCATGCCGCGGATGCGGCCATCGAGGCAATGGAGGCCAGGATAGAATGCCGCAACAGCCCTGTCAGAGGAAATCGCATGAAGAAGCCCGTCGCCATCTTTCGTCACAGCCCGGGAGAAGGTCCGGGCTATTTTGCCACATTCCTCGACGCCCACTCGGTGCCCTGGGAACTGCACAAGAGCGACGAAGGCGAACCGGTGCCGGCCGATGCCGCAGCGTTCTCGGGACTGTGCTTCATGGGCGGGCCGATGAGCGTCAACGACGACCTGCCGTGGATAGAGCCGACGCTCGCGCTCATCCGCGACGCCGTAGCGCGCAATGTTCCTGTCATCGGCCATTGTCTCGGCGGCCAGCTCATGTCGAAGGCCCTGGGCGGCAGCGTCGGCAGGAACGCGGTGAAGGAGATCGGCTGGGGCGCCGTGGCCGCCACGGGCGAGGCGGCGCGCGAATGGCTCGGCGACCTAGTCTTCTTCGAAGCCTTCCACTGGCATGGCGAGACGTTCACACTGCCCACGGGCTCCAGCCGAATCCTCGGCAGCCCCTACTGCGAGAACCAGGCTTTCGTCCTGGGTCCGCACCTCGGCATGCAATGCCACGTCGAGATGACGGAAGCGCTGATTCGTCTATGGAATCGCCAATGGGCCAGCGAGAGCGCAGTGCCCAGCGCTTCCGTCCAGACGCCGGAGCAGATGTACGAGCGCATGGAAGAGCGCATCGCGGCAATGCGCGTCGCGGCCGACCGGCTTTACTCGCGGTGGATCGGCGGCTTGCGCAGCTGAAGGGGCGCTCGTACCGCGTCAGCGAGTCTAGTCTCGGAAGTTTCCGTACTGCAGCGGGAAGTCGATGATCGCCTTCTTGACCAGCGCGATGGCCTCCTGCAGCACGTCGCGCTTGGCACCCGTCACGCGAACGGCGTCGCCTTGGATGTTCGCCTGGACCTTGAGCTTGCTGTCCTTGATCAGCTTGACGATCTTCTTGGCAAGCTCCTGCTCGATGCCCAGCTTGATCTTGAGTTCCTGCTTCGCCTTGTTGCCGGAGACCGTTTGCACCGCGCCGATGTCCAGGCGCTTGGTGCTCTCGCGCTCCTTCTTCTCCATCTCGGGGAAAAGAATGTCCTTCACCTGGCCCAGTTGGAATTCGGAATCGCCGTGGATGGTGATGACCTTGTCCTTCTCGTTGAGCTCGACCTTGGCACTGGTGCCCTTGAAGTCGTAGCGATTGCCGATGTGGCGGCCGGCGACGTCCACGGCATTCTTGAGGGCAACCATGTCGGCTTCGGAAGTGATGTCGAACGAAGGCATTGGATTCTCCCGGGTATCAGTCTCGCAATCGGCGGATTATCGCAAATTGCGCCGTACCGGTCAGCGCCGCCGCCACACCATCCAGCGTTCGCGGCCGGCGAAGGGGCCGACGGAGTCGGCCACCGCCGCATCGCACTCGAGTTCGAAATGCGGAGCGAGCAGCGCGTCCAGCGCTTCGCGCCCGATGCCGAAGGGCGGGCCCTTCAACTCATCGCTGAAGAAGAAGTAGCCGGCGAGGTGGCCGCGGGGCGCGATCAGGTCCGCCATGCGCGGACCGTAGTCCGGCCAAAGCTTGCGCGGCAGGGCGCAAAGGAATGCGCGCTCGTACACGAGCGCGTACGGCGATTCCGGGCGATGTTCGAAGAAATCGCCGAGCAGCAGCGTGCCCCGCCAGCCCGAGAGATTGCGCCGCGCGGCCTCCACCGCCGCGGCCGAGAAATCCAGCGCGGTGACAGCCCAGCCGAGCCCGTCGAGGTAGGCCGCCTCGTAGGCGCTGCCGCAGCCTGGGACGAGCGCACGCCGCGGTTTCCCGTCAACAGCGCAGGAGGCCTGCGACGCAGCATAGTTGCGCAGCGCCGCCGGCACGCCGCCTGCATCCCATGGCGTGGTGCCCTGGCCGAAACGATGATCCCAGAAG
This sequence comes from Rhodocyclaceae bacterium, assembly GCA_036391735.1. Taxonomy (GTDB): domain Bacteria; phylum Pseudomonadota; class Gammaproteobacteria; order Burkholderiales; family Rhodocyclaceae; genus Nitricoxidireducens. The sequence goes on along the minus strand of DASVZI010000151.1, from coordinate 1,188 downwards.
GCCGGATGCTCCGGCCGCTGGTGATCCGGCTTCTCGGTCGAGGAGATGGGCGGACGCGTCAGCCGAAGTGGCAGACGTAGTGGTAAGGCTCGCCGGCAACTTCGATGTCGAAGCTCGAGTTGCCCGGAACCTTGAAGCTCTCGCCCGCGCCGTACGTCTTCCAGTCGGCCTCGCCCTTGAGGCGGACACGGCAGGACCCGGCGACGCCTTCCATGATCTCGGGCACGCCGGTGTTGAAAGTCAGCGTAGCCGGCAGGATGACGCCCACGCTCTTCTTCGTGCCGTCGGCGAACTGCACGGTATGGCTGACGCACTTGCCGTCGAAATAGACGTTGGCTTTCTTGACGACGGCGACATTATCGAATTGCGACATGAATCAGATTCCCCACATATGCTCGATGACGTTCTTGGCAATGAAGCCCAGCATGCCGAAGGCCAACACGAAGAACAGGACGAAGGTGCCGGTCTTGCCGGCCTTGGAGCTATAGGCGAGCTCGCCGATGATGAACAGCATGTAGGCCATGAAAAGCCCCATGCCCCACGTCATGCCCCAATGCGCCACCTGTTCTTCGGTCAGCCCGAACATCGCTATTTCTTCGCGCCCTTGGCGCGCTTCTGCTGTGCGTTTGCGGCGATGCGCATGCGCAGCGCGTTGAGCTTGATGAAGCCCGCGGCATCGCGCTGGTCGTAGGCCCCGGCGTCGTCCTCGAAGGTGGCAATGGTCGGGTCGAACAGCGAGTCCGTCTTGGAGTCGCGGCTTACCACGATGACGTTGCCCTTGTAGAGCTTGAGGCGCACCCAACCGTTGACCGTCTGCTGGGTATGGTCGATCAGCGCCTGCAGCGCGCGGCGCTCGGGGCTCCACCAGTAGCCGTTGTAGATAAGGCTGGCGTAGCGCGGCATCAGGTCGTCCTTGAGGTGGGCGACCTCGCGGTCCAGGCACACCGATTCGATGGCGCGGTGGGCGCGCAGCAGGATGGTGCCGCCAGGGGTCTCGTAGCAGCCGCGCGACTTCATGCCGACGTAGCGGTTCTCGACCAGGTCGAGGCGGCCGATGCCGTGCTTGCCACCGAGCTCGTTGAGCTTGGCGAGCAGCTGGTGGGCCTTCATCTTCTTGCCGTCGATGGCGACGAGGTCGCCCTGCTTGAATTCGAGGTCGATGTACTGGGCCTTGTCCGGCGCCTTCTC
>DASVZI010000150.1:0-1709 GCA_036391735.1 Rhodocyclaceae bacterium | reverse complement strand
GCGGAAGGGACTGCCATCGAAAGTGACGACGCCTTCGCCGGGAAACGGTATGATTTCGCCCATCACGAGTGTGCTTGATTTGCCGGATTAGAAGCGAAGGGAAATCGCGGCCGGCCGCTCGGTTATTATTGCGCGCTTTTTCCCCCGAAGCCACCTACGGAGAACCCTGGAGCTGCCATGACCGCTTCCCTTTTTGCCGCCGTCGAAATGGCGCCGCGCGACCCTATTCTCGGCCTCAACGAGGCTTTCGCCGCCGACAAGAACCCCAGCAAGGTCAACCTGGGCGTCGGAGTCTACTTCGGCGACGACGGCAAGATCCCGCTGCTGGCCGCCGTCAAGGCCGCCGAGAAAGCCCGCCTCGAAACGCAGCCGCCGCGCGGCTACCAGCCCATCGAAGGCACGCCGGCCTACAACGGCGCCGTGCAGAACCTGCTGTTCGGCAAGGAATCCGACCTGCTCGCCTCCGGCCGCACCGTCACCTGCCAGTGCCTGGGCGGCACCGGCGCGCTCAAGGTCGGCGCCGACTACCTGAAGCGCCTGCTGCCCGACGCCACCGTCTACATCAGCAATCCGAGCTGGGAAAACCATCGCGCCCTGTTCGAAAGCGCCGGCTTCCCGGTCAAGGACTACGCCTACTACGACGCCGCCACGCGCGGCGTCGATTTCGCCGGCATGAAGGCGGCGCTGCTGGCCATGCCGGCCAAGTCCGTCGTCGTGCTGCACGCCTGCTGCCACAATCCCACCGGTGCCGACCTCACGGCCGAGCAGTGGAAGGAAGTCGTCGCCGCGGTCAAGGAGAAGAACCTCGTCGCCTTCATCGATATGGCCTATCAGGGCTTCGCCGACGGCATCAAGCAGGACGCCGTGGCCCTCGACCTGTTCGCCGCCTCGGGCCTGCAGTTCTTCGTCTCCAGCTCCTTCTCCAAGTCCTTCTCGCTCTACGGCGAGCGCGTCGGCGCGCTGACCATCGTCACCGCCGACAAGGACGAATCGGCCCGCGTGCTGTCGCAGGTCAAGCGCGTCATCCGCACCAACTACTCCAACCCGCCGACCCACGGCGGCGCCGTCGTCGCGGCCGTGCTGTCCAGTCCCGAACTGCGCCAACAGTGGGAAGACGAACTCGCCGGCATGCGCAACCGCATCCGCGAAATGCGCAACAGCCTGGTGGCCAAGCTCGCCGCCGCTGGCGCCGCGAACTTCGACTTCATCAACGTCCAGCGCGGCATGTTCTCTTACACCGGCCTCAGCGTCGCGCAAGTCGAGCAGCTCAAGAGCGATTTCGGCATCTATGCCGTGGGCACCGGCCGCATCTGCGTCGCCGCGCTGAACACGCGCAACGTCGAGTACGTGGCGAAGGCGATCGCGACCGTGCTGAAAGGCTAAAAAAAGTTTGCAGCGGCGCGGGTGCCTCGTTATAATTCGCGCCGCTTCAATTCCCCGATAGCTCAGTCGGTAGAGCGCCGGACTGTTAATCCGTAGGTCCCTGGTTCGAGCCCAGGTCGGGGAGCCAAATTCCACAAGGCCCGCAGCGATGCGGGCCTTGTTCATTTCCGGAATGTAACGCGGCGCGCGATTTGGCACTATTTGGCGCACGATTTGGCACAGCCCCGAAGCCGCTCAACCGCCACCCGAAAGTAATGCCCGCTGGCCTCAATGCCGACGAAGCTCTTGCCCTGGGCTAGAGCAGCGGCCCCGGTGGTCGCGGAGCC
>DASVZI010000149.1:0-15602 GCA_036391735.1 Rhodocyclaceae bacterium | reverse complement strand
GATGGACGCCACCGTCGGCTTCATCAACATCAACCAGAACCAGCGCGTGTCGAAGCTGACCGCGATCAGCATCGTGTTCATGCCGATCAACATCCTCGCCGGCATCGGCGGGATGTCGGAGTTCTCGATGATGACGAAGGACTTCGACGTTCCGTGGCCGATTGCATACGCCGGGTTCATCATCGGGTGTGCGGTGATCGGGTGGGGCACCTACCACCTGTTGAAGTACTACGAGGCGCGGCAGGCGAAGCGGGCGCTCGAGGCGAAGCCTAAGGCGGCTTAGTTTCTGGCTGATTTAGGCTGTGGCGGCCTTCGGGCCGACGGGGTGCCCTGCTGCACTCCGTGTCCTCCGGCGGACAAGAGCGATAAGGCGTCCGCCTCCTCCTTTACCTGCGTGCAGCAGGGCACCCCATCGGCCCACTGGATCGCCTAAGCGGCCTTGCTAACCGGGCCGGGGGACACGAAGCGGCGACGATCCCCCGTCGCCCTCGGCGGGTCGCCAGCCGGCTATTGCACCGAGACGCGCCTCGTCGCGCTTGGCGGGTCGTCAGTCACAAGCACTAATCAGCGAGGAACTTCAGTCCCAATATGCCGGCCACGATCAACCCGATGCACGCCAGCCGCAGCGCCTCCCCCGACTCCCCGAACAGCAGGATGCCGAGCGCCGCCGTGCCGATCGCACCGATGCCGGTCCACACGGCGTAGGCGGTCCCCACCGGCAGCGCCTTCAGCGACCAGCCGAGCAGCACCACGGAGAGCACCATCAGCGCGATGGTGAACACGCTGGGCAGCAGCCGCGTGTAGCCTTCCGAGTACTTCAACCCGATCGCCCAGCCGACCTCGCAGAGGCCGGCGAAAAAGAGCACGACCCAGGCCGCGCCGGCGGTCAGCGGCGGCACGGTGCGATCAAACGCCGGCGGCGAAGATGGCGTCGGCGGCCGCCAGGGTCGCGGCGATGTCGGCGTCCGAATGCGCAGCCGAGACGAAGCCGGCCTCGAAGGCCGACGGCGCGAAATAGACGCCCTTTTCCAGCATGGCGTGGAAGAAGCGGTTGAAGGCCTCCTTGTCGGCTTTCATCACCTCGGCGTAGGAGGTCGGCGGCGTCGCGGCGAAATAGAGGCCGAACATGCCGCCCACCGATTGCGCGCAGAACGGCACCGGTCCCTTGCGCGCCGCGCGGGCGAGGCCGTCGACCAACGACTTCGTCTTCGCCGTCAGCGCCTCGTAGAAGCCGGGAGCCTGGATCTTCTTCAGCGTCGCCAGGCCCGCGGCCACCGACAGCGGATTGCCCGACAGCGTGCCGGCCTGGTAGACCGGGCCGAGCGGGGCGATCTTCTCCATGATGTCGCGCCGTCCGCCGAAGGCGCCCAGCGGCATGCCGCCGCCGACCACCTTGCCGAAGGTCGACAGGTCCGGGGTGATGCCGTAGAGGCCCTGCGCGCTGCCCAGGGCGACGCGGAAGCCGGTCATCACCTCGTCGAAGATCAGCACGGCGCCGTGCCGGGTGCACAGCTCGCGCATCGCCTTGAGGAACTCCGGCTTCGGCGCGATGAGGTTCATGTTGCCCGCCACCGGCTCGACGATCACGCAGGCGATCCGGTCGCCATGCTTGGCGAACGCCTCGGCCAGCTGCGCCGGGTCGTTGTAGTCGAGCACCAGGGTGTGCTGGGCGAGGTCGGCCGGTACGCCCGAGGACGACGGGTTGCCGAAGGTCAGCAGGCCGGAGCCGGCCTTGACCAGCAGGCTGTCGCCATGGCCGTGGTAGCAGCCTTCGAACTTGACGATGGCGTCGCGGCCGGTGAAGCCGCGCGCGAGGCGGATGGCGCTCATGGTCGCTTCGGTGCCGGAGGACACCAGCCGCACCATGTCCATGCTCGGCACCAGCTTGACCAGCAGTTCGGCCAGTTCGATCTCGCCCTCCGTCGGCGCGCCGAAGGAAAGGCCCTTCGCGGCGGTTTCCTGCACCGCGCGAACGGCATCCGGCTCGGCATGGCCGAGGATCAGCGGTCCCCAGGAGCCGACATAGTCGATGTAGCGCTTGCCGTCGGCATCCCAGACGTAGGCGCCTTCGCCGCGCGCTAAGAAGCGCGGCGCGCCGCCGACGGAGCGAAAGGCGCGCACCGGCGAGTTCACGCCGCCGGGGATGGTCTTCTGGGCACGGGCGAAAAGTTCTTCGTTGCGGGTCGTCATGATGATCTAGGTCCGAATCATTCAGTCGAAAAGACGCTGGAACGCTGCCGCGCGTTCCTGGATGTTCATCGCGTCGAACAGGTCGTTGATGACGGCGACCATATCGGCGCCCGCGGCGATCACTTCAGGCGCGTTCTTCAGGGTGATGCCGCCGATCGCCGCCACGGGAATGTCCAGCTTGCGCTTCACCTCGCCGAGCAGGTCGAGCGAGACGCGCGTCGCGTTGGGCTTGGTGGTCGAGGCGAAGACGCTGCCGAAGGCCACGTAGTCCGCGCCGGCAGCGGCCGCCGCCTCGGCGCGCGCGATGTCGTTGTAGCAGGAGACGCCGAGGATGCGGTGGCTGCCGAGCGCCTGGCGCGCCATGCGGATGTCGCCGTCCTCCTTGCCGAGATGCGCGCCGTCGGCGCCGATCTCCAGCGCCAGCCAGAGATCGTCATTGACGATGAGGCGCGCGTCGGCGGCGCGGCAGATGCGCAGCAGCTCGGCCGCCTGGGCGCGCTTGAGCGGCGCGGGCGCGAACTTGTTGCGGTACTGCACGTAGCGGACGCCGCCCGCCAGGGCGCTGCTGACCAGGGCGGAGAGCCGCGGCAGCAGGCTGTCGCTCGGGGTGATGGCGTAGAGGCCGCGCAGCGGGAGCCGCTCAGGCGTCATTGCCGCCCTCGTTGTTGCGCGCCCAGAAGAAGCGGTCGGGAATGAACTGTCCCATGCCGGGGCGGAAGCCGGCCGCCAGCGCCTGCCACGTGTATTCCTGGGCGTCGCGCACGGCCTCGCCGATCTCGAGCCCGTTGGCGAGATTGGCGGCGATGGCGGAGGCGAGCGTGCAGCCCGAGCCGTGGTAGCTGCCGGGCAGGCGCTCCCAACTGTCGCTGCGCACCACGCCGTCGTCGTTGTAGAGCGTATTGACGACCTTGGCGGTATTGGCGTGGGTGCCGGTCACGAGCACGAACTCGCAGCCGGTCGCGATCAGGCGCCGCGCGCACTCGGCGGCGTCGGGGTCATCGTCCTCGGCATCGTCGTCGAGCGCCAGCCGGCGCGCTTCCAGCGTGTTCGGGGTGAGGATGGTCGTCTGCGGCAACAGCAGTTCGACCATGGCTTCGACGGTCTCGTCGTCGGCCAGCGCGTCGCCGCGTCCCGAAGCGAGCACGGGGTCGAGCACCAGCGGAATGTCGGGATAGTCGGACAGGATCTCCGCGACCACCGAGACGACTTCCGCGCTGCCCAGCATGCCCAGTTTGAAGGCGGAGATCGGCATGTCTTCGAGCAGCGCGCGCGCCTGGTCGGCCACCCAGTCGGCGTCGATCGGCAGGATGTCCTCGACGCCGCCGGTGTCCTGGATGGTCAGCGCAGTGATGACGGAAAGCGGGTGGCAACCCATGCTCGCAAGCGTCAGGATGTCGGCCTGGACGCCGGCGCCGCCGGTGGGATCCGAGGCGGCGATGGTCATGACGACGGGCGGCAGGAGCTGGGAAGGGGCGGTGGCCATGGGCCGGGCGGATACCGCGATGAGATGGACTGCAAATTCTAACCGAAACTCCCGGGCCGCCCTGTCGGGAGCCGGCGACAGTGGCGACCGCCGACGGCCGCCTTCATCATGGCGGTGGTTGGTTGCGACGGGAAGTCGAAGTGAGCTGCGCCGGTTGTTCGAATTGCGCGCTGCGGCAGGAGTGCCGCCGCAGCAGCGTGCTGGAACGAGTCGCCAAATGGGGCGGCCTGTCGCTGTCGCTCACCGGCTCGCTATTGCTCGCGACGGTCAAGGCGGCCGGGACCTCGCCCTTCGTCTTCCTGCTGCTGCTGGTCGCCAGCAGCGCATGGACGGTGGCGGGGGTCGCCATGCGCGACCGTGCCGTCATCGCCTCCAGCCTGCTCGGGATGGCGTTCAACCTTTCGGCGACGCTGATCCGCCTCTAGTCCCTCGATTCAGACCCTGACGCCCAGCCAGCGCGGCGCATCCTTCGCCAGCCATTCGCGGGCTGCCGAATCCCGCTTCACGTGGGCATCCAGGAAGGCCGTCGTGACCGCCTGCACCGTGGCGACTTCGATGGCGGCGGCAGTCGGCGAGGCGCCGGTATCCGCCAGGGTAAGCAGGTAGCGATCGCCGCCGGCGGCCACGCGTCGAATGCGCGTCGCGGCGTCGGCGGACACCGAGAGCAGGGGCAACCCGACTGCGGTATCGGCCGCCCCCGCCGTTCCGACTGCTTCGTTCAGTGAAATCACGGCGGCTACGGGCAGCGGGAGCGCGCCGGTCGCCGCCAGGGCAGCGTCGGCGCCGAGTTCCAGTCCGGCCAGGCCCACGCGCGCGAGGTCGATGCGGTCGAAAGGCGCCTCATGCAGATGGGCACGCTCCGTCACGGCGGCCAGGACCTTGCCGAGCGCCTCGACGGGGAGCGGCTGCAGCGACAGCACGGCATAGCCCGACTTGGCCCAGGCGCTGCGCAGCGCCTGCCCCGCGGAGCGGGTCTCTCCGGTTGCCGGCAGGTAGACCACCAACGGCGCCAGGCCCGGGCGGGCCGGCACCATCAGCGCGAGGTCGACGCTGGAGCCGCCGATCGGCACGGTTGCGAAACTGGTCGCGATGCCGTACTGGTCGTCGGTGACATAGCCGCGGCGCGCGAATTGCTTCACCGCCGCAATATCGGGCCTGGCCTGCGCGTCCGTCGAGGCCCCGGCGAGCATGGACAGTGCCAGCGCGGTGGCGCCGAAGCCGCGCAAGCTGCCGGTTGCCGGGAAGCCCTTCTGCCGTTTCAGGTGTCTCATGGCGCGATCTCCTGGGAAAGGCCTAGCTTACGCAGCGCGTTGGCATGCGATGTTTCAGTCGTCCGGCAAGTTGTAACCGAATGTTAGCGGCCGTTTGCGGCGGCGCTTCCTTTGCCTTCGTCGGGGCAGCGATTACAATGAGGAGCAGCCATGAAGACCGTCAGCCTCGCCAACCATTTCCTGATCGCCATGCCCGCCATGGCGGATCCGAACTTCGCCAGGTCGCTCACCTACATCTGCGAGCACAACGCCGAAGGGGCGCTGGGCATCATCGTCAATCGGCCGATCGAGATGAACGTCGCCGGCCTGTTCGAGCGGGTGAACATCCCGCTCGAGGCGGATGCCGCCAAGGCGGAACTGGCGGACCTGCCCGTCTATTTCGGCGGCCCGGTGCAGACCGACCGCGGCTTCGTGCTGCATCGCCCCAAGGGCCAGTGGCATTCCACGCTGGGCGTCACCGACGAGATCGGCCTCACCAGTTCGCGCGACATCTTGCAGGCCATGAGCGAGTCGGGTGCGCCCAACGAGGTGGTGATCTCTTTGGGCTATGCCGGCTGGTCGGCCGGCCAGCTCGAATGGGAAATTTCCCAGAACTCCTGGCTTACGGTGGCGGCCGATACCCACATCCTTTTCGGCGTGCCGCCGGAAGAGCGCCTGCCCGCGGCCATGCAATTGCTCGGCGTCGATTTCGCCAATCTCTCCGAAATCGCCGGGCATGCCTGATGAAATTCTTCTCGCGTTCGACTTCGGAACCCAGCGCATCGGCGTCGCCGTCGGCGAAACGATGCTGAGGAACGCGCGCCCCCTCACCACCATCGCCGTTGCGGCGAACGCGCCGCGCTTCGAGGCCATCGGCAGGTTGATCGCCGAGTGGGCGCCGGCACGCCTGGTGGTCGGCCTGCCGCGCAACCTCGACGGCAGCGAGCACGAGATGACCGCGCGCTGCCGCCGCTTCGCCCAGCAGCTCAATGGCCGCTTCAAGCTCCCGATCGCCTTCGTCGACGAACGCCTCTCCTCGGCGGAAGCCGAGGCACGCCTGCGCGACGCCGGCGCGGATCTGCGCCGCCGCAAGTCGGACATCGATGCCGAAGCGGCCGCCGTGATCCTGCAATCCTATTTCGACCAAGCCCACCATGACGAACCTGCCCCCCGCCACTGAACTCTGCCGGCGCCTCGCCGACCTGATGCGTCCCCATGTCACTCCCGCCACCGCGCTGGTGGGCATCCAAACCGGCGGCGTCTGGATCGCCGAATGCCTGCACAAGGAACTCGGCCTCAGGCAGCCGCTGGGCAGCATGAACGTCTCCTTCTATCGCGACGACTACAGCCAGCGCGGCCTGCAGGCCGGCCGCAAGCCGTCGTCGATCCCCTTCGATGTCGAGGAGGCGCACGTCATCATCGTCGACGACGTGCTCTACACGGGCCGCACCATCCGCGCCGCCATGAACGAGCTGTTCGACTACGGCCGGCCGGCGCGCGTGGAACTGGCGGTGCTGGCCGACCGGGGCGGCCGCGAACTGCCGATCTCCGCCACCTATTGTCCGCACACGCTGCACCTGCCGGCGTCGCAAAGCCTCAACCTGGACCGCATGGAAGACGGAAGCCTTCAATTCACCATCGTGGAAAAATGATCAATCCTCAGCTCAACAAGAATGGCGAACTGCAGCACCTGCTGACGCTCGACGGCCTGCCGCGCGAGATCCTGCTCGCGATCCTCGACAACGCGGCGCCCTTCACCGAGGTGGCCGAGCGCGAAGTGAAGAAGGTGCCGCTGCTGCGCGGCAAGAGCGTGTTCAACCTGTTCTTCGAGAACTCGACGCGCACGCGCACCACCTTCGAGATCGCTGCCAAGCGGCTCTCGGCCGACGTCATCAACCTCAACATCAACAGTTCGTCGACCGCCAAGGGCGAGACGCTGCTCGACACGGTCGACAACCTGGCCGCGATGCAGGCCGACATGTTCGTGGTGCGCCACGCCTCGAGCGGCGCGCCCTACCTGATCGCCCAGCACCTGCGCAACATCGGCGCCGACCACATCCGCGTGGTGAATGCCGGCGACGGCCGCCATGCGCATCCGACGCAGGGCCTGCTCGACATGTACACCATCCGGCATTACAAGAAGGATTTCGCCGGCCTCACCTGCGCCATCGTCGGCGATGTGCTGCACTCCCGCGTGGCGCGCAGCCAGATCCATGCGCTGAAGACGCTCGGCGTGCCCGACATCCGCGTCGTCGGGCCGAAGACACTGCTGCCGACCGGCGTCGAGAAGATGGGGGTGCGGGTGTTCCACGACATGCGCGAAGGCCTGCGCGGCGCCGACGTGGTGATGATGCTCAGGCTGCAGAACGAACGCATGAACGGCGCCCTGCTGCCCAGCACGCAGGAGTACTTCAAGTACTACGGGCTGACGCCCGACAAGCTCGAACTCGCCAAGCCGGACGCCATCGTGATGCATCCGGGACCGATGAACCGCGGCGTCGAGATCGACTCCGCGGTGGCGGACGGCGGCCAGGCGGTAATCCTGCCGCAGGTGACTTTCGGCATCGCCGTGCGCATGGCGGTGATGTCCATGCTGGGGGCAGGGAACTGAACATGAAGATCGAAATCAAGAACGGCCACGTCATCGACCCCGCCAACGGCATCGACAAGCCGGCGGACGTCTTCATCGCGGATGGCCGCATCGTCGCCGTGGGCAGGGCGCCCGCGGGCTTCAACGCCGAAGGCAGCATCGACGCCGGCGAGTGCGTCGTCTGTCCCGGACTGGTCGACCTCGCGGCGCGGCTGCGCGAGCCGGGCTTCGAATACCGGGCGACCCTCGAATCCGAAATGGCGGCCGCTGCGGCCGGCGGCGTCACCAGCCTCGCCTGCCCGCCCGACACCGACCCGCCGCTCGACGAGCCGGGCCTGGTCGAGATGCTCAAGCATCGCGCGCGGCTGCCGGACTTCGCGCACGTCTATCCGATCGGCGCCCTCACGGTCGGGCTCGCCGGCGAGCGCCTCACCGAGATGGCCGAATTGAACGAGGCCGGCTGCGTCGCCTTCGGCCAGGCCAATACGGTGATCCTCAACACCCAGGTGCTGATGCGCGCGATGCAGTACGCGTCGACCTTCGGCTTCCCCGTCTGGCTCGCCGCGCAGGACCCCTACCTCGCCAAGAACGGCGTGGCCCACGAGGGCGAGGTCTCGGCCCGCCTCGGCCTGCCCGGCATCCCCGTGGTCGCCGAGACCATCGCGCTGGCGAGCATCCTGCATCTGGCCCAGGAGACCGGCGCGCGCCTGCATGTCACGCGGCTGTCGAGCGCGGCCGGCGTCGACATGGTGCGGGCCGCCCGCCGTGCCGGCATTGCGGTGACCTGCGACGTTGCCGCCCACCATCTGCACCTTTGCGAAAACGACATCGGCTACTTCGATCCGCATGCGCGCCTGGACCCGCCGCTGCGCGCGGCGACCGACCGCGACGCGCTGCGCGCCGGACTCGCCGACGGCACCATCGACGCGCTGTGTTCCGATCACACGCCGGTCGACGACGACGGCAAGCAGGCGCCCTTCAGCGAGGCGGAGGCCGGCGCCACCGGCCTCGAGCTGCTGTTGCCGCTGACCTTGAAGTGGAGCCGCGAAGCGAAGATTCCGCTTGCCCACGCCATCGCGCGGATCACCAGCGAGCCGGCGCGGGTGCTGGGCATCGAGGCGGGCACCCTGGGCGTCGGCCGGCCTGCCGACATATGCGTCTTCAACCCGCATGCCAAGGTGCGTGTTTCCCGGCAGCGGCTCAAGAGCCAGGGCAAGAACACGCCCTTCCTCGGACAGGAACTGCCGGGAGAGGTGCGCTACACGCTGATCGACGGCCACCTCGCCTATTCGCCGCCGCTCTGACGACGAACGGGCGGCGCGGCCTAGGGGTCCATTTCGCGGCCGCTGATCATCCATGCCGGCAGGTTGATGCCCGGGAAGACGATCCGGACGAGACCCGTATTCGCGGAGTTGGAACTGCCCCAAAGGGTCTCGCCGATCTGGCCGGCGGCCGGTGCCGGCCACGCTCTGGATTCATTGATGCGAGCATGCACCGAGGTCAGCATCGGGCGAAGGTCCGCCGTGCCTTCTTGGACGCGAGACCCCGCAGGCACCGCCGCGGGGGGCGCGATCGTGCCGGCGGCCGAGTGCGTCACCACGTTGTAGTTGTTGCCGCCGTTGCCGTCGGACAGCGCGTAGCCGGCATTGACGTTCAGCGTACTGTTGTTGGCGCCCAAGGCCTCCTCGCTGGCATAGCTTTGTGAAAGGCCGGTCAGACTGTCGCCGGTCTGCAGACCGGCTTGGGTCGGCGTCGCTGCAGACGAAGTTCCGCCGTCGTAAGGCTTGCTGTCCGTCGTCGCGTAGAGATCGAGAGTTGCCTTGCTTATGGCGACCGAGCCGCTCGCGCCGGTCGTCGTGTAATTGCCGTTGTCGACGGCCAGCGTACCCGGACCGGCGAGCGCTTGCGTGCCCGCGTTCTTGCTTGACAGGACGCCGCTGCCGGAAAGCACCAGCGTATCGCCGGCGATGAGGTTCGTCACCGACAAGTTCGACGCGGCGATGGCATTGCTGCCGTCGTAGGTGCGCGAGCCGGCAAGCGCGACGGGGCGTGGTGTTACCGTCATGGTGCCGGTTCCGACGTAGCTGACGTCGAAGCCCTGCTGGTTCGACCAATAGGCGCCGCTCAGGCCGAGCGCATAGGTGCCGACGTCCCTGCCGCCGCCCGTCGCGGTTACCGAGCCCAGCAGGTTCGCGTTCGGCGTGGCGGAGTGCGTGAGGCCCAGGTTGTCGGTGGTGCCGTCGTACGGCCGGTTGCCGCTGGTCGGGCTGACGGTGAGCGGCGTGAGATAGCTGCGCAGCAGCGGGGCAGTCTGGCCTTCGTAGATGCGCCATACGGCCGAGGAGCCGCCGGCGTTGGCAATGCTCCAGCCCGCGTTGTTGAAATTGTCCCAGGACTTCATCTGGGCGGACGTGAGAGGCGTAGGACCGGTGACGGTGCCGCCGGCTATTCCCGCGGCGGTCAGGCTGGAATTCCAGAAGGTCGATGAAGCGATCGTGCCGACGTTCCACCCCGCCACTCCGCCCAGATAGGAACCGCCGCCCGCCACGGCGACGTCTGCATAGCTGTTGGTGATGGTTGCGTAGTTCCTTCCCGCCAGTCCGCCGAAGTAGCTGCCGCCGCTGGTCGATACCGTGCCGCTGGCATAGGAGTTCGTGATGGTGCCGTTCGCGAGCCCCACCAGCCCGCCGGTGTAACTTGTACCCGTAATGGCGCCTGTGACGTAGCTGTTGCTGATGCTGTTGGTGGCGTTGCTCGTTTGTCCGATCAGCCCGCCCACGTATCTCCCGCCGGAAACAGTGGCGTTGGTCACTCCCAGATTGCTTACGGCCGCGCCCGATTTCAGGATTCCGATGAAGCCCACCGGGTTCCAGCTGTCATTGACGTTCAGGTGGTCGACGACATGACTGGCGCCGTCGAATTGGCCGGCCAGGATCGGAACATGCCAGCCCGGCAGGGCGGCCAGGTCCAGATTGGCAGCAAGGCGGAAGTTGTAGGCGGGATTGGCCGTGAACGCCAACATGTCCTTCAGATGCTGTTGGGTGGCGATCTGGTAGTAGCCGCTGCCGTCCTGAGTCAGGTAGTCGGCGATGTTGAGCCTGTTGCCGTTCGTTCGCCAGGCCTGGAATTGCGCGTCGTAGATGCCATGGAGGGTGAGGCGATGGGCGCCGTTGATGGTGCTGACCTCCACGTCGTAGTAGGAATTGACGACCGTGCCGGCGTTGTCCATCCCGATCAGTCCGCCGGCGTTGGTGGTCCCCGTCACCGAGCCGCTGGCGTAGCTGTTGCTGATGCCGTAGCCGCCGTTGCTGCTGATTCCCACCAGCCCGCCGGCACTGCTGGTGGGTCCGACGCCCGATACCGTTCCAATGGCGTAACTGTCGCTGATGTAGCCGTTGTTGAGGCCCGCCAGCCCGCCGACGCCGGTCTTCCCCGTAACGTTGACACCGGTCAGTCCAACGTTCCTGACAGTACCGGCGCTTGTCCCGAATAGTCCGACATAGCTTTCGGCCGGCCGATTGATGGTCAGCCCGGTGATGGTGTGCCCCAAGCCGTCGAAGGTGCCGGTGAAGTTGGCCGAAGGTCCGATTTGCGCGAAGCCGTAATAGCCGCCGCTGCCGTCTGAATTCCAGGTTGCGGTGGGTCCCGCGTCGATATCCGCCCCGAGCACATACTTGCCGGCAAGGTTGGCCTGCATGCCCTGCAGATCGGTGCCGGTGGCACTGCCTTCTGCACCGAGCGTGGTGATGATGGTGTAGCTGTCCACCGCGCCGTTGCTGCCCAGCTTGGTGCTGAAGCTCCCGGTCGACGCCAGATTGATCTTCGCCCCGTTGTTCAGGCGGTAGGTCGCCGTATTGCCGGACGCGACGGCCTTTTGGCCGTAGAGCAGCGCGAGCCCGGCGGTGCCGGTGCCGTTGAGGCTCGCGTTGAAGACGATGTTGCGCCAGGCGCTGAGCGTCAGGATATGGCTGCTCCAGGTGACGGCATCATTGACGAAGATGTCGCCGTTGCCCGAAGTGCCCGAGGTGCAGGGGGCATTGATGCAGCCCACCCCGCCCGACGTCGTCTGGATGGTCACATTGTTGGTGAGCAGCGCATTGCTCAGCGCCGATCCCGTGATGCTGCCGCCCGAGGCGGCGATGGTGAAGTCGTCGGGATCGATCAGCCACGTGCCGTTGCTCCCGTTGGCGGCCTTCGTCGTGATGAAGGCATCGTCGGCGATCTTCAGCTTCGCCGCACTCGTCTCGATGAAGCCGCCGTCGCCATTCGCCGCCGAAGCGTCCAGCGCGCCGCCGACCTCGACGATGCCGTTTTCCATGTCCCCGAGCAGCTTGATGACACCGGCGTGCTTCTCCACCCTTCTCGCTTCGATCACTCCGGTGTTGTTCACCACCGCCCGGATCAATCGGTCTGCCGCCTTGGCGGTGAGGATCACCATGCCGCCGTCAGCGTGGATGAGATGCCTGTTTTCGACCAGCGCATCGAGCGCGCCCTGATGGACGGTTACCCCGACCAAGCCGTCGCCGGCGAAATCGAGCGTGACGTCGCTGCCAGCGGCCAGCACGGCGGTGCCGAGCCTGGCGGACACCGTACCGCGGTTGCTGACCTGCCCGCCGAGCAGGGCGACGTAGCCGCCGGTAAGCGAGCCTTCGTTGTCCACGGCACCGGCATGGCCGGCAAAGCGGGCATGGCCGGCCATGAAATCGTCGTTGCTCAGGCTCAGGGTGGAGGCGACCAGTCCGCCAACAGTCACTTCGGCACCCTTGCCGAAGAGGATGCCGTTCGGATTGAGCAGGAAGACCTGGCCGTTGGCGGAGAGCTTGCCGTAGATCTCGGACTTGGAGGAGCCGAGCACGCGGTTGAGCGCAATGGCGCTGGCGTCGGGCTGGTCGAAGGTGACGGAAGCGTTGCTGCCGATGCTGAAGGTGGACCAGTCGATGGCCATGCGGGGCGTCGACTGCCGGATGGTCATCGCATTGCCGCTGGTGGCAATGGTGCCCGCCCCGGCGGTGACGGTGCCGCCGTCCGGCAGCGTGCCGGGCTCCAGCGCATGGACAGACGGGGCGAAGAGCGCGCAGGCCACGATGCCGGCGGCGGCGCTGCACATCGGGCGGTCGGCGCGTCTCATGGTGTCTGCTAGAAGCGCTGGATCGCCTGCAGCCAGGCGCGCGGCCCGCGGTCGACGTCCGAGTCGGGTGCCGCGGTGTTTCGCCAGGCCAGGCCCAGCTGCAGTAAGAGTCTTGCGGGTCTCATGTAGGTCAGGCCGAGCCCAATGCCGGACAGTCGCCGCCGATTGACGCCATCCGCCGGAATCGGGCTGTGGTTGAGGCGGCCGGCGGCGGCGTCGTGAAACAGGCTGGTTTGCCAGCCGGGCGCGAACGCGTGGCGCAATTCGAGACTCGCCAGCCAGGCATCGTCGGCCGGCGCTTCGCCCTGCGGATAAGCGCGCACGCCATAGGCACCGCCAAGGCTCACCTTTTCCGCGCTGTCGAGATTCTTGCCGGCGGCCTGCGCCTGCACCCTGGCGGCCAAGGCCCAGTCGTCCCCCAGGCTCTGTTGCCGCGAGACCGAAAGGGACAGCTTGTCGTAGCCGCCCTGGGTGCGATGGCCGGCGGCATCGAGCGCCTTCGAGCCGGCGTCCAGATCCAGCCGGCCCGCGGTATAGACCACGCTCCAACTGACGAGGCCACCGCCGCCGAAACCGTCGATGTGGTCGCCGGACAGTCCGGTCGTCAACACGTCGAAGGTCTTGCGCGCGCTAATTCCCAATAGGTCGACGTCGTCGACGAGACGCTTGCGGTCGTAGTCGATCTGCCCGGTGACGTTGCTTGCCCGGCTGCGCACGAAGGGGTGAAGCGCATACAAGCTCCCGATGTCGGCCGTGCCATGCGCCTCCAGCGAAGCGAAGTCATGCCCCAGCCGATAGCGCATGCTCGACCAGGCCGCTCCGGCCTGGGTGCCGGCGCTGCCTACCGGTACTTGCCAGGCGGCGCGCCCGTAGCTCAAGCCGGCGGCCTCGACGCCGCGCAAGGCCAGCGTATCGGAAAGCCCCGCCAGATTGCCCGCGCTGAAGCTTGCCCCCAGCCGCAGATCGCCGCTGAAGCGATTGCCGAAATTGTCGAACTCCACGCTGCCGGCATAGGGCGATTTGGCATCGACGCGGACGTCCAGGTCCGTCGTGCCGACCGATGCGCCGGGCTTCAGCGTCGACTTCACCTCCACGTTGGGCAGGTCGTTCAGGAGCAGCAGGCTGCGTTCGAGCGCCAGTCCATCAAGCGCGGCATCTCCCTTCACCGCGGCAAAGCGGGCGGCGACCTCGGCATCCGGCATCGAGGAGTCGTTCTCGATGTGCAACTTGCCGAGCCGTCCCTCGATCACCGCGATTTCGACCATGCCGTCGATGATGTCCTGCGCCGGCAGGTAGGCGCGGGCGAGAAGATAGCCGGCGTCGCGATAATGACGGGAAATGCGTTCGGCGTACTCGTCGAGATCGGCCAGCGTCAGCGTTCTGCCCGCGGCATCGGCGACCAGCGCCGCGAGTTCCTCGTTCGGGAACGCATGCACGCCCGTGATGCGAATGGCGGTTACACGGATCGCGACAGCGGCGTCCCTGCGCAGCGGCGGCCGCATCGGTTCTTCCGGCAAGGCGCCGGTTCCGGCTGAAGGTAGGGCGGGCGCGGCGTTAAGGTTTTCCAGGATGCTGCCCGCATTGGGCGGAGCGGCCGTGCTGACGCCGCTGACGAACAGCAGGGTGAATGCGTGGGTCGGGAGCCATGCGGACCGAAGTCTTTGGCTGCGCAATTCCATAGGAATCGAAAGAAAAGGGGTGGACCATGAAACCCCTGATTGGAGTACGTATTATAGGTTGAAACCCTGCCACCCACGATTCAAACAACATTGGCATTGCCATCACTCGGCCGTCAAGATCAAGGCTGGGCGGGAGCGGACGGCAGGGGCGTCGGATCAGACGCCGTATCGTTTGAACCATTCCAGCATGCGCTTCCAGCCGTCCTCCGCAGGCTCCTTGCGGTAGGTCGGCCGGTAGTCCGCGTGGAATGCGTGTCCGGCATCGGGATAGACGCGAATCTCCGACTTGCCGCTGGCGCGGGCGATGGCGGTGCGCAGTTCCTCGACGTCGGACACGGGAATGCCCTGGTCCTGGGCGCCGTAGAGACCGAGCACGGGGGCCTTCAGCTCGCCCGCGACATCGAGCGGCCAGCGCGGCATGCTCGCGGTCGGCGAGCCGTCGATCGCGCCGTACCAGGAGACGCCTGCCTTCAGCAGCGGCTGGTGGGCGGCGTAGAGCCAGACGGTGCGTCCGCCGCGGCAGAAGCCGGTGATGCCGAGACGATCGAGGTTGCCGCCATTCGCCTTGGCCCAGGCGACGCAGGCGTCGAGATCGGCTGTCACCTGCGCATCCGGTGCTTTGGCGGCGAGCGCCAGGGCATCCTGAACGTCCTTCAGCTTCGAGGCGTCGCCGTAGCGCGCGTACAACTCGGGCGCGATCGCCATGTATCCGGCCTTGGCCAGGCGCCGGCAGACGTCCTTGATGTATTCGTGGACGCCGAAGATCTCGTGCACGACCAGCACCACTGGCGGCGCCGCCACCCCGGCCGGTTGCGCGCGATAGGCCGGCATGGCGCCGTCGGCGGTCGGCACCGAAATGTCTCCAGCGCTCAGGCCCTGGGTGTCGGTGACGATGGCCGTCTGCGCCATCACCGGGCCGGCGGCAAGCGTGAAGCCGGTGGCGAGAGTACCGACGAGAAAACCGCGGCGGGTGAACGGGATGGCTGGAACGAGGCTATCGAAGTCGGCAAGGGTCATCCAAGGGCTCCCAGAATTGTTCCGAGGCCCAAGATTATGCAGCGCATTGCCGGATGGCAACGCATGTCCGAAGAGAGGGCTCTTGGGGGACGCCTGCTACAAGTTGCACTCGCTCTGACCGCCCTTGCCGATGCCCTGTCCGGAGCCCTTGTTCTGGGAGATGGAGGAAGGCATGGTGACCTGGATGCCGTTCTGCGGCGGGACGAGGACGGGGAGGGTGCCGGGGCCGGCGACGAAGCCGAACTGGCCGGCGGAAAGCTGCAGC
>DASVZI010000148.1:0-22481 GCA_036391735.1 Rhodocyclaceae bacterium | reverse complement strand
GCGCGGCGCGCGACGTCGATGCGGAAGGCCTGCGGATCGGCCGCCAGGCAGGCATCGTAGAAGCCGCAGGCGACCGACTGGCGGGCCGACATCGGCATGCGGTTCTGCATGATGGCGCGGGCGCCGTCTGCGCCGACGCGCGGCGGCAGCAGGTAGGTCCAGAACTCGGAGCCGTAGAGGTTGCCCATGTTCTTGTAATGCGGGTTGAGCATCGCCCCGTCGCGTACCCACACCAGGTCGGCAGCGCGCGCCAGGAAGCAGCCGCCGGCGCCGGCGTTGCCCTGCAGGGCGGCCACCGTCAGGTGCGACTCGCAGCGCAGGATCGCCTCCGCCAGGTCGTCGATGGCATTGATGTTCGCCCAGGATTCGTCGGCCGGACTCTCCGCCTGCTCGATGAGATTCAGGTGGATGCCGTTCGACCAGAAGTCGCTGCCGCCCATCAGCACGACGACGCGCGTCGGCCGCGATGCCGCCCAGGCGAACGCCTCGCGCAGGCGCTCGCACTGCCGGGTGCCCATGGCGCCGTTGTAGAACTCGAAGTGCAGGAAGCCGACGCCGTCGGCCTCTTCGTAGCGGATGTCCTGCCAAGTCGGGTAGCCGGCCGGCTGCCAGCCGGCCAGCGGAACGTCGGGCAGCGCCGCCGCCTGCGCGCCGAAGGCGAGCGTGGCGGGCAGCTTGATGCCGCCCTCGCGCTTGACGTGACCAAGCCATACCGCGCCGTCGGAGGTGGCGCGCAGCAGCGCGGTTTCGCGCCGTGCCAGCAACTGCCCGGCGGGGCCCTTCAGGTGATCTTCGCGCCAGGCATCGAACAAGCGGCAGGGCTCGCCGAACAGCTCGTCCGCGACGCCGGGGAAACCATCGGCAGCATCGATCTTGCGCAGCACCGTGGCGGTATCGTCCCGCTGCCAGTCGATCCGCCGATCGGGCTGGCGCATCAATGGGCGCAACTCGCCGCGTCCGCCGGCCTGCGCCAGCGGGGCGGGCTCGAATTTCTTCGAGGCGAAGCGCTCGACGGCCTCGAGCGCGGCGCGGCAGGCGGCATCGGTCACCTCGTTGCGATAGAGGCTCGACTTCTTGGCTTGCCGCATCGGAAAGGTCGCGGTCGCCCAGATCGGCCCCGCGTCCATTTCGGCCTCCGCCTGCAGCACCGTGACGCCCCATTCCGGTTCAAAGCCCTGGATCGCCCAATCGAGGGCAGAGGGTCCGCGGTCGCCGACGATGCCCGGATGCACGACCAGGCAGACGTGATTGCGCCAGACCGACTCCGGAATGGCGCGCCGCAGATAGGGCGCAAGGATGAGGTCGGGACGGAACAGCTCGACCGCCTCCTCGGCCACGCTGTCGGCGATGTCGTACTCGACCGCGACCTCGTGGCTGCGCGCCGCGAGTTCGCCGTGCAGCCGCTGCGTCAGGCTGTTGTAGCCGTGGGTAAGGATGAGGATGCGCATCAGCAGATTCGCGGCAACTGCTCGCCGGTCAGCCAGTCGACGATGCGACGGCCGCCGAAGCCGGTGGTCATCTGGACGAAATGGTGGGCGTCCTCGTGCACGCTGCCGATGCGCGCGGCGCGTTCGCCGAGCGGATGGGCCTGCATGGCGGCCAGCACCCGCGCGGCGTCCGCCTCGGCGACGATCGCCACCAGCTTGCCTTCGTTGGCGACATAGAGCGGGTCGAGGCCGAGGAATTCGCAGGCCGCCGCCACTTCCGGATTCACCGGGATGGCGGCCTCGTCGAGCATCATGCCGACGCGGGACTGGCGCGCGATCTCGTTCAAGGTGGTGGCGACGCCGCCGCGCGTGGCATCGCGCAGCACGCGAATATCCGCGCCGGTAGCCAGCATCGCGGCGATCAGGCCATGCAGCGCCGCGGTGTCCGAGACGATCGGCGCCGCGAAGCCCAGGCTCTCGCGCTGGGCCATGATCGCCATGCCGTGGTCGCCGATGGTGCCGGACAGCAGGATCGCGTCGCCCGCCCGCGCGCGGTCGCCCGAGAGCGCCACGCCCTCGGGCACGACGCCGACGCCCGTGGTGCCGATGAAGACGCCGTCGGCCTTGCCGCGCTCGACCACCTTGGTGTCGCCGGTGACCACGGGCACGCCGGCCTCGCGCGCCGCCCGCGCCATCGAGGCGACGATGCGGTCGAGGTCGGCCAGCGGGAAGCCCTCCTCGAGGATGAAATTGGCCGCCAGCCACAGCGGCTTGGCGCCCATCACGGCGACGTCGTTGATGGTGCCGTGCACCGACAGGCAGCCGATGTCGCCGCCGGGAAAGAACAGCGGCGAGACGACGTGGCCGTCGCAGGCCATCACCATCCGTCCGCCGGACGGCATCGGCAGCGTGGCGCCGTCGTTGCCCTGGCGGAGGAACTCGTTGTCGAAATGCCGCGCGAACAGTTCCTCGATCAGCTGCGCCATGGCGCGGCCGCCGGAACCGTGGGTCATGTCGACGCGGCCGTTCTTGATGTCGATCGGCCGGACGTAATCGGATCGTACTGTGCTCAATTGAGACCGAGGGCCGCGAGCCCTCCCTTGTCGAGATATTGCTTGAGGGCCGCCACGACGCGGCCCTCGAACTTGCGCCCGGTGCCTTCATCGAGGATCGCATAGGCCTGCTCGACCGACATGCCCTTGCGGTAATGGCGATCGGCGGTCAGCGCTTCGAAGACATCGGCCACGGTGAGGATCTTGGCCATGAACGGGATTTCCTGCGCATCGAGGCCGTGCGGGTAGCCCTGGCCGTCGGGCGTTTCGTGGTGCGACGAGGCGATCTGCGGCACGCCGTGGTACTTGCGCGAGAAGTTGATCCGCTGGAGGATGTCGTAGGTCAGCGCCGCATGCTGCTTCATCTCGGCGAACTCCTCGCCGGTCAGCCGCCCCTCCTTCTTGAGGATGGCGTCCGCGATGCCGATCTTGCCGTAGTCGTGCAGCAGGGCCGAGACGTCGAGCACGTCGAGTTCGGCGTCGGGAAAGCCGAGTTCGCGGCCGATGCCGAGCGCGATCTGCGCGACGCGCTTCGAGTGGCCGGCCGTCAGCGCGTCGCGCGCGTCGATCGACGCGGCCAGCGCCTCGACCAGGCTGTGGAACTGGCGCTCGCTGTCGTGCAGCAGGTGGGCGTTGTCGAGCGCGATGGCGACGATGCCGGCGACGCTGGCGAGCAGCGCCAGGTCTTCCTCTCCGAAGCCGCCGCGCAGGCTGTTGATGACCTGGATGACGCCCAGCGCCTCGCCGCCCATGCCGCGCAGCGGAACGCAGAGGATGTTGCGCGTGGCGTAGCCGGTGATCGCGTCGAACGAAGGGTCGAAGCGCGCATCGGCCCGCGCGTCGGGAACCAGCAGCGGCTCGCCGGCCAGGGCCACCAGCCCGGCGATGCCGAGCCTCAGGTTGAGCGCGATGGTCGGCTGGGCATCGCCGTCGGCGTGGATCGCATAGAGCAGGCCGGCCGGCGCGTCGAGCTTGAAGACCGTGCCGCGATCGAACTCGACGCGCCCGCGCAGTCCGTCGATCTCTCGCTGTGCCGCCGCGTTGCCGATCTCCGGCAGCCCGGCCAGCCGCGCCGCCGCCTCGGCCACGCAACGCTCATCGGCTTCGGAGAAGCGGCCGAGGGGCGTGTTGAGCAGTTCGATGCCGCCGCGCACGATGCCGTCGGCGCCCTCGATCGGCACCACCAGCATGCTTTCGGTCTTGTAGCCGGACTGGGCGTCGATCGCTTCGTTGAAGTAGGGATGCTGGTAGGCGTCGACCAGGCTGATCGTCTTGCGCTGCAGGATGGCGGTGCCGATCACACCCATGCGCAGCGGCACCACGATGGCCTGGCCGACCACGCCCTCGGCGAAGCAGGCGCGCAGCGCCATGGTCTGGCGGTCGAACAGGAACAGCGTGCTTCGATCGGCCGTCAGCAGTTCCGAAACCTCTCGCATCACCAGGCCCGGCAGGCGCTGGAGGCTGTGCTCCTGGCTGACCCGCCGCTGGATTTCGATCAGGCGTCCCAGGCGCTCGCGCGAGACGTCGAGGTTCCTGACCCAGTCATCCCGGACGCTCATGGCGTCGGTTCTCCCTGCATGCGGAAACGGCCGTAAGTATAGTGCGCCGAGCACGCCCCCTCGGAGCTCACCATGCAGGATCCGATCGGATTCTCCGGCGTACACACCGTGCCGAACAGCTTGCAGTCCTGCGGCCGCTTGACGCCGCGCAGGATCGCGCCGCACTCGCAGGCGCGATTGTCGGCGACGCTCCGGTAAGCCAGCGGGAAGCGCTTCTCCGCATCGAACTTCGCATAGGCGGGCCGGATGCGCAGCGCCGAATAGGGCACCAGCCCGAGGCCGCGCCACTCGAATTCGCGGCGCAGCTCGAACACCTCGGCCACCAGATCCTGCGCCTTGAGGTTGCCGTCGCGGCTCACCGCCCGCGTGAACTCGTTCTCCACCACCGCGCGGCCTTCGTTCACCTGGCGCACCAGCATCAGGATCGCCTGCATGACATCCAGCGGCTCGAAGCCGGCGATGACGACCGGCTTGCGGTATTCCTCGGCGAAGAATTCGTAGGGGCGGCTGCCGATCACGGTGGACACGTGGGCCGGGCCGATGAAGCCGTCCAACGGCACGGTGCCGAAGCGGCGCACTTCCGGCGATTCGAGGATGTTGCTGATAGCGGCGGGCGTCAGCACGTGGCAGCAGAGCACGCTGAAATTCTCGAGCCCGAGCGCCTGCGCCTGCTTGATCGCCACCGCGGTCGGCGGCGTGGTGGTCTCGAAGCCGATGGCGAAGAAGACCACCTGCTTGTCGGGATTCTCCCGCGCGACACGCACCGCATCCGCGCTCGAATAGACCATGCGGATGTCGCCCCGGCGGTCACCGATGCCGGCCTTGGCCTTCAGCAGCGAAAGCCCCTTGGACGCCGGCACGCGCAGCGTGTCGCCGTAGCTGCACAGCGTGACGCCATGGTCGAGGGCAAGTTCGATCGCCATGTCGACGCGGCCGATCGGCAGCACGCAGACGGGACAGCCCGGACCGTGCACCATGCGGACGTTCGGCGGCAGCAGGTCCGTCACCCCGTAGCGCGAAATCGCGTGGGTGTGGCCGCCGCAGAACTCCATGAAACTGTAGCGGCGCGCCGGATCGGCTTCGCGCGCGATGGCGGCGGCCAGGCCGCGCGCCAGGCCGCCGTCGCGGAATTCGTCAACGAACTTCATGGGCAAGCCCGCGCAGGTTTGTCTCGAGGCCGCGCGCATCGACCATCAGCGCGCGCAGGCGGTCCAGCGTGGCGCCGTCGTAGTCGGTGTCGTCGTCCGGCAGCAGGCGGCCGGCAAAGCAGGCACGCCAACGTTCCGCTTCCCCGGCATCCATCAGGCCCCGCTCCAGCGCGGCCTGCAGTCCCGCCTCGCGATCGCCGTCCGCCAGTCCGCGCAGCGCCTCGTCCGCCGTATCGATCACCATGCGCACGCTCTTTTCGGTCTTGCGACGGAACTCGCCGTAGCCCACGCTGCCGGGCTCCGAGCGCAGCAGCAGTCCGACCGCGGACACCAGCGCGCGGGTCCGCCGCTGGAAATCGTCGAGCAGCTGGGTCATGACGCTGTGGCGGCGCCCATTTCGGCGAACAGGGCGAGCGTCTTCTCGGCTTCCTCGGGATCGAGCTTGTTGAGGGCGTAGCCGACGTGGACGATCACGTAGTCGCCAACGCTGACGCCTTCCACCAGGGCCAGCGAGATTTCCTTCCGCACGCCGCCGAGGTCGACCACGGCTTCGTCGCCGTCGGAGATTTCGACCACGCGGGCCGGGATGGCGAGACACATGATTACGCCTCCGTAGGGCCGCCCCAAGGGGGCGTGCGCCCCCCTGTGGGGGGCAGCGAGATGATGTTGCGAGCGTGGGGGGCCAACTTAGATACTCCTTTGCGCGATCCACGCCTGGCCCAGGGCCAGGCCGCCGTCGTTGGGCGGCAGCTCGCGCGCTTCCAGCACTTCGAGCCCCGCTGCCTGCAAGCCTTCGCGCAGGCGCGCAGCCAGGATGCGATTGAGCAGGCAGCCGCCGCCAAGAGCGACAGTGTGGATTTTCTCACGTCCCGCGGTTTCAATCATCCATTCGACGAGCAGGGTCGCGAGCGTCGCGTGGAACTGCGCCGCCGCCAGCCCGACGTCGCGCGCCTCCGCCATCGCAGCGAGCAGCGGCAGCAAATCCGGCGTACCGTCGGGCAGCCGGGCGATGGCCAGCGGCGCCGCCTCGCCGTGCGCGGCCGCCAGTCCCTCCAGCAGCATCGCCGCCTGGCCCTCGAAGGCCATCGTGTGGCGCACGCCGAGCAGGCCGGCCGCAGCGTCGAACCAGCGTCCCGCGCTCGAGGTCGATGGGCAGTTGATCCGCTGCGAAAGCATCTGCGCCACGGTGGCCGCGCCCGCCTGGTCGTTGAAGCGACGCGCGATCTCGCCGCCGCGACCGAGCAGATGGAGCGCGGATGCCGCCATGCGCCACGGTTCGCGCGCCGCGCGATCGCCGCCGGGCAGCGGCAGCGCCGGCAGGTGCCCGACGCGGCGGCAATCCGCGCCCGCCACGCGCAGCAGTTCGCCGCCCCAGGCGCCGCCGTCCGTGCCGAGCCCGACGCCGTCGAGCGCCAGCCCGAGCGCCGCGTCCTCGATGCCATGTTCGGCGAGCACCGCGGCGATGTGGGCGTGATGGTGCTGGACGCCGACCAGCGGCACGGCGCGTTCGGCGGCGAGGCGCGCGGCGAGCCGCGTCGAGTGGAAGTCGGGATGCAGGTCATGGGTGATCGCCGCCGGCTCGACATCCAGGATATGCAGCAGGTGCTCGACGGTTTCCTCGAGGAAACCGCAGGTCGCAGCGTTGTCGAGATCCCCGACATGCTGGGAGACGAAAGCCTCGTCGCCTCGCGTGATGCAGATGGTGTTCTTGAACCACCCTCCGAGCGCCAGCACGCTGGGCCCGGCGCGCTTCAGACGGATCGCCCGGGGCGTGTAGCCGCGGGCGCGGCGGATCGCCTGGAAGCCTTCGGCCGATCGCCGCACCACGCTGTCGTCGCAGCGGACGACGATATCGCGGTCATGCAGGAGGTAGCCGTCGGCGATGGCTTCGAGGCGCCGGCGCGCCTCGTCGTTGCCGGTGACCAGCGGTTCGCCGCCCGGATTGGCGCTGGTCATGACGAGCAGCAATTCCTGCGGCTCGGCGAGCCAGCCCGTTCCCGCCGGACGTCCGGCAGCCTCGTGGAAGAGCAGCCACTGAACCGGCGTGTACGGCAGCATGATGCCGAGCCAGGCCAGGCCGGGGGCAACGCCGGCCAAGGCGGCATCCGCACCGGGACGCTTCCTCAACAGCACCACGGGCCGCTCCGGCGCTTCGAGCTGCGCGCGTTCCTCGGCGCCGAACTCGGTGAGCAGCGCTGCGGCCGCAAGGTTCGCGGCCATCACGGCGAAGGGCTTCTCCTCGCGCGCCTTGCGCTCGCGCAGCCGCGCCACCGCCTCCGCATTGCGGGCGTCGCAGGCCAGATGGAAGCCCCCCAGTCCTTTCACGGCGAGGATGCCGCCTTCGCGCAGCAGCCGCAGCGCGGAGGCGACGGCGTCGCCGTCGATGCGCGCGCCCGCCGCGTCGAGCAGCTGCAACTGCGGGCCGCACTGCGGGCAACACGTGGTTTCGGCATGGAAGCGGCGATCGGCCGGGTCGGCGTATTCCCGCGCGCAGTCGGGACAGAGCGGGAATGGCGCCAGGCTGGTCTGCGGGCGGTCGTAGGGCAGGCGCCGCGTCACGGTGTAGCGCGGCCCGCAGTGGGTGCAGGTGATGAAGGCATGGCGCCAGCGGCGATCGTCCGGATCTAACAGCTGCGCCAGGCAGGCCGGGCAGACGCCGGTGTCGTGGCCGATCGCGGTGCCCATCCTGCCGCCCGCGCTCTCGGCGATGATGAAATCGGGATGTCCGGCGACGTGCGCCGCGGACACGCGGATGTCGTCGACGCGGGCCAGCGGCGGCGCTTCCCGCCGCAGCCTTTCAGCCAACCGGTCGAGCGCCGCGGGAACGCCTTCGGCGAGGATCTCGACGCCTTCCGCGTCGTTCCTCACCCAGCCGGCAAGCGCGAGATCCCGTGCCAGGCGCCAGACGAAGGGGCGGAAGCCGACGCCCTGGACGACCCCGGTGACGCGGATCCGGCGGGCCGAGATCATCCCTGCGCTGCGGCGCCCTTCTCTATCCATGCCAGCCAGGCGTCCATGCCGGCGCCGCTGGTGGCCGAAGTCTGGATCACCTCGATCGTCGGGTTGACCCGGCGCGCGAAGGCGATGGCCTTCTCGACGTCGAAGGAGAGGTAGGGCAGCAGGTCGCACTTGTTGAGCAGCATCAGCTTCGCCGCGGCGAACATGTCCGGGTACTTGATCGGCTTGTCCTCGCCTTCGGTGACCGACAGGATCACCACTTTGTGAGCTTCGCCCAGGTCGAAGGAGGCGGGGCAGACGAGGTTGCCGACGTTCTCGATCATCAGCAGCGAGCCGTCGTCCAGCGGCAGCTTCTCGAGCGCGTGCCCGACCATGTGGGCATCGAGATGGCAGCCCTTGCCGGTATTGATCTGGATCGCCGGCGCACCGGTGGCGCGGATGCGCTCGGCGTCCTGGCTGGTCTGCTGGTCGCCTTCGATGACGGCCACCGGCTTGCGCCCGGCAAGCGCCTCGATCGTCTTGCACAGCAGTGTCGTCTTGCCCGAGCCGGGGCTGGAGACCAGGTTCAGCGCGAAAATGCCGCGCTTGGCAAAGCGTTCGCGATTGGCGCGCGCATAGGCGTTGTTCTTGGCGAGGATGTCCTGCTCGATCTGCACCATGCGGCCCTGGCCGATGCCCGGCGCGTGGCTGTGGGCGGGAACGTAGGCATGGCCATGCTCGTGCCGGTGGTGATGCCCATGGTCGTGGCTGTCGCCGCCGTCGTGCGTGTGGCTGTGGCTGTGGCGGGTGCCGTCGGCATGGACGTGCTCGTGCTCGTGGTCATGGTCGTGCGAATGCAGTTCATCGCCATCGATGGTGGTTTCGCCGTGGCCGCAGCCGCAGGTGGTGCACATGCCGTCTCTCCTAATCGACTTCCAGTTCCTTGACCCGCATCTCGGTGCCGCCGATGACCTCGACCGGCACCGCCCCGCAGTGACGACAGGCATCGTACACCGCTTCGAGTTCCGTTTCCTTGCCGCATTCGTGGCACAGCCCAAGCCCTGGCACGGGGACGATCTCGAAGGCCGCGCCCTCCGCGATGCTGCCGCGGGTGACGGCGTCGAAGCAGAAGGCGAGCGCCTCGGCTTCCACGCCCGACAAGCGGCCGATCTCGACCCAGATGGTCTTGACCTGCTTGAAGCCTTCACGTTCGGCAGCGTCTTCGATGAGTTGCAGGACGCCTTCGGCGATGGACATTTCGTGCATTTACGCCTTTACTCCGCTGGCTGGCGACCCGCTCGAGGGCGACGGGGGATCGTCGCCGCTCCGTGTCCCCCGGCCCGGATGAGGCAAAGGCCCGGGCCTCCTCCTCTACCTACGCGTCGACGATCCCCCGCCACCCTCGGCTTGATGCTTTTGCCCCCGGACGGCCACCACCGTTCCCGGGCCGATGGGGTGCCCTGCTGCGCGCAGGTAAAGGAGGAGGCGGACGCCTTATCGCCCTTGTCCGCCGGAGGACACGGAGCGCAGTAGGGCACCCCGTCGGCCCGACCAGGCGATGACATCAAGCTCATTTCAACCCGAACAACCGCCGCCGCGACATCGAAGGCTGATCCGCATCCTTCGCCTTCTCGGCAGGAACAGCCGCGTCACGCGGCGTCAGCAATGCCAGCAACGAAGCCCGCGCCGCCAGCACCGCATCGCTCTGGCTGACGAACTGCCCCATGCCGGCGAACAGCGCGCAAGTCTGGAACTCGCCGATCTCCGGCTCTTCGGACCCGAGGAAGGGAAACGTGCCGGCGGGAAACTCGACGAAGCGGCGCTGGTTGTCGGACACCGACTGCCAGCCCTCCTTGTCGCCCGGCACGAGCACGACGCTCATGTGCCAGGACGTCACCAGGATGCCGAGCCAGTGGCCCTGCCAGCGCTGGAAGTCGACCGCCTCGACCGAAAGCGCGTCGTTGTGGACCGGGACATCGGCCATGCTTTTGCGCCGGATGCGGAAGAAGGCCTCCTCGACCGCGTCGGCCGGGCTGTCGGCGTGAATGCGGAACATCAGGAGGCGCTGCCCAGCGGACGAATGCAGGCCTCGCCGCCCTGCTCCAGCAACTCGGCCATCAGCGCCAGCGATTCCTCGGCGCGCTGGGCATCGATGCGCTCGAAGGCGAAGCCGCCGGCCTGGATCAGCACGTAGTCGCCGACAGCGACCTCTTCGGTCATCAGCATCAGGCTGACTTCGCGGCGCTGGCCGAAGCATTCCGTGACGGCCATGTCGTCGCGGATCTCGATGATCCTGGATGGCGCCGCGAGGCACATATCAGGCCATGACCTCGAGCGGACAGCCGCGCGCCGCGAATTCCGCGGCGCCCATCTCGACCACCTCGGCAAGGCGCGCCGCGACGGGCTCGGTCAGTTCCATGCCGAGCTCGAGCGTCACCGGCTGCACGCCGATGACCACGATGTCCTTCGGCGCCTGGCCGAGGAATTCGAGGCTCGCCAGCAGGTCGGAAAGGCTGATCTGGTGCGGCGAGAGCTTGCGGCGGAAGAAGGCCGGCACTTCGTCGCCCGCAAGCTTGACGATCGTTCCCGGCGGCTTGCCGGCAACGATGGTGTCGAACACCAGCAGGAAATCGAGGCTCGAAAGCTCGTCGATGAGTTCCATGCTCGAGGTGCCGCCGTCGATGGCGAGCACGTCTTCGGGCAGGCGGTAGCGCCGTTCGAAGGCTTCAACGGCGCGGACGCCGACGCCTTCGTCGGAGAGGATGATGTTGCCGATGCCGAGGACGACTGCACGCATGGGAATCCGATCTTAGCGCGAATGGGGAGATGCGGGGAGCGGCGCCGGGGGCGCCGCTCCCATGAAGAAACGGCCCGCGAAACACGCGGGCCGTCCCGGTCAGCAGACAGGCGTCAGACCGCCTTGACGCTGATCGCCGTGTCGTTTTCCTTGTCGGTCAGGTGGATGGCGCAGGCGATGCACGGGTCGAACGAGTGCACCGTGCGCAGCACCTCCAGCGGCTTCTCGGCGTCGGCGATCGGCGTGTGCAGCAGCGACGCCTCGTACGGGCCGGCCTCGTCCTTCTCGTTGCGCGGGCAGGCGTTCCAGGTCGAGGGCACCACGCACTGGTAGTTCTTGATCTTGCCGTCGTCGATGACGACCCAGTGCGACAGCGCGCCGCGCGGCGCCTCGTGGAAGCCGACGCCCATGATCTCGCTCTTCGGGAAGGTCGGCTTGTTGAAGGTCTTGGTGTCGCCGCTGCCGATGTTGTGCACCAGCTTGCCCCACATATCGTCGAGCATGTCGACTTGCACCGCGCAGGAGATCGCACGCGCGGCATGGCGGCCGATGGTCGAGTGCATGGCATCCAAGCCGACCTTGGTCTTGGCCAGCGCGGACACCGTCTCCAGCGTCTTGGTGGCGTACTTCTTGGTCGGCTCGTGACCGGCGGCGTACATGTTCAGCACGCGCGCCAGCGGGCCCACCTGCGCCACCTTGCCGTAGAAGGTCGGCGACTTCAGCCAGGAGTACTTGCCGTCGTCCTTGAAGTCCGTGTAATTCGGTTTGGTCTCGCCGTGGTAGGGATGCAGCGGCGCGCCGGTCTTGGCGTAGTCGTACCACGAGTGCTTGACCGATTCCTCGACGCCCTTGACGAAGAATTCGTCGCCGAACTTGGAGATCGGCTTGTAGGTGCCGACGTCGCCGCTCTCGATGAAGCCGCCGGGCATGGCGAACTTGGTGCCCTTGCCGTCCAGCGGAATGTCCGGCACGGCCAGGTAGTTGGTGACGCCGGCGCCGATCTTGGTCCACTCCGGATAGAAGGCGCCGACCGCGGCGACGTCCACCAGGTACACGTTCTTGACGAAGTCGGCGAGCTCGTCGATGTAGCCCTTGATGGCCATCAGGCGCTCGACGGTCAGCACCGTCTGCGAATCGGTGGCGATCGGGTTGGCGACGCCGCCGACGGCCACGTTCTGGATGTGCGGCGTCTTCGAGCCGAGGATGGCGACGATCTTGTTGGCCTTGCGCTGCACTTCCAGCGCCTGCAGGTAGTGCGCAACGGCGAGCAGGTTCACTTCCGGCGGCAGCTTCATCGCCGGGTGGCCCCAGTAGCCGTTGGTGAAGATGCCGAGCTGGCCGCCGTTCACGAAGTTCTTGAGCCGCTCGGCCGTCTTGCGCATCTCGTACTTGCTGTTGAGGTGCCAGGACGAGAGGCTCTCGGCAAGGCTGGCGGTCTTGTCCGGATCGGCCTTCAGGGCGGACGTGACGTCCACCCAGTCCAGCGCCGACAGGTGGTAGAAGTGCACGATGTGGTCGTGCACCGCGTGGGCCAGGGTGATGAGGTTGCGGATGTAGACCGCGTTGAGCGGGATCTCGAGGTTGAGGGCGTTCTCGACCGCACGCACCGAGGTGATCGCATGCACCGTGGTGCACACGCCGCAGATGCGCTGGGTGATCGCCCAGGCGTCGCGCGGGTCGCGGCCGAGCAGGATCAGCTCGACGCCGCGCCACATCTGGCCGGAGGACCAGGCCTTGTTGACGTGCCCGCCGTCGACATCGACGTCGATGCGCAGGTGGCCTTCGATACGGGTAATCGGGTCAATCGTTACGCGCTTGGACATTGTTTTGTCTCCATCCTTCAGTGGGTGGCGGCTTCGCGCGGCAGGACCGGGAAGCGGCGGGTGATGATGATGTAGCCGAGGACCTCGACGGCGAACATGCCGACCGTGACCATCAGCTCCGGCAGGGCCGGGAAGTAGCGGAAGCCGTCGCCGGTCTCATAGGCGATGAGGAAGCCGTCGAGGCGCAGCAGCGCGCCGCCGGCCATCAGCAGGACGCCGGCGAGGAACAGCTTGGCGGGATTGCGGCGCTTGGCTTCGGAACTCAGCAGCACCAGCGGGGCGACGAAGCAGGCCGTCTCGATCCAGAACATCAGCGCCTCGAGCGACACCGAGAAGGCGCGCACGATGGCGCCGCGCACCACGACGTCGCCGAGGCGCACGACGAGGTAGGCGGACAGCACGGCCAGCATCACCTTCGACAGCGGCGTCAGCAGGTGCATCTCGATGGAGCGCCGGTAGCCGAGCGCCGAGACGCAGGACTCGAACAGCACCACCGCGTAGCCCATGGTGATGGCGGACAGCAGGTAGAGCAGCGGCTCGAGCGGCGTCGCCCACAGCGGATGGATCTGGATGCCCATCACCACCAGCAGCGTGCCCAGCGAGGACTGGTGCATCATCGGCAGCAGCGTGCCCAGCGCGATGAAGAAGAACAGCAGCTTGTTGAGCTTCTTCTTCGTGTCGGCCATGCCCAGCTTCTCGAGGAAGGCCGGCGAGAACTCGACCCACATCACCAGGATGTAGAGCGAGATGCAGGCGGCGACCTCGAACATCACCGAGTTCGGGTTGAAGTAGCCGGGCGTGAAGATGTGCCAGAAGTTCCACCAGCGGCCGAGGTCGAAAAGCACCCCCGCGCCCGCCAGCGTGTAGCCGAACAGGCTGCCGAGCAGCGCCGGCCTCACCAGCGGATGGTATTCGCCGCGGTTGAAGATGTAGACCAGCATCGCGACCGAGAAGCCGCCGCAGGCGAAGGCCGAGCCGATGACGACGTCGACCACGACCCAGATGCCCCACGGATAGCCGTCGTTGATGTTGGTCACGGCACCGAGGCCGAAGAACAGACGCACCAGCAGCACCGCCGCCATGATGGCGATGAGCACGCCGCAGACGATGGTGGTGGGCGTCAGCAGGCTTCCGCCGACCGGCGCCGGTGCGCCGTGTTGATGGTTGGCCATGGTCACTTGCCCTCCTCGTCATCGTGTTTGACGTTGCGCTTGGCCACGAAGGTCAGCGCGCCGAGCACCGCCACCGGCATGATCATGTTGGCGTAGAGCGAGTGCTGGATGGTCTCGGACAAGGCCGCGGCCGCGTCCTCGGGCAGGTCGGGCAGGCCGACCTTCTCGAACGGCACGCCGGAGAGCTTGAGCACCTGGGTGCCGCCGTACTCCTTCTCGCCGTAGACGTGCTGCAGGTAGTTGCCGGCGACCGCCTCGTAGCTCTGGTCGACGCCGCCGAGCTTGCCGCGCTGCACCTTGAACGGCGTGCCGGGCTTGAGCGCCAGGCGCCGCTTGGCTTCCGCCAGCAGGTCGGAGGTCTTGCCGAAGAGCGTGGCGCCGGTCGGGCAGACCTCGGCGCAGGCCGAGTAGTGGCCGTCCTTGTAACGGGTCCGGCACAGCTCGCACTTGCCGATCTTGCCGGTCGGCGAGTCGTACTGGTACTTGGGGATGCCGAACGGGCAGGCGGCAACGCAGTAGCGGCAGCCGATGCACCGGTCGGGGTCGTAGCCGACGACGCCGGTAACCGGATCCTTGGTCATCGCCGTCACCGGGCAGGCCGACACGCAGGAAGGATCCGCGCAGTGCATGCACGAGATCTTCATGAAGGCGAAGCCGTCCTTCTCCTGGTCCTTGGTCGCCATCGTGCCGTTGCGGTAGGTCTTGATGACGTTGAAGGTGTACGCGGAGGTATCCAGCGGCGTATCCCACAGGTGGTCCTCGGTGGAGAACTCCGGCGGGTTGTTGTTGGCCTGCTTGCAGGCGGAGACGCAGGCCTTGCAGCCCACGCAAAGGGTGGCGTCGTACAGCAGCCCGAGTGCTTCGGGCGGCCGGGAATGGGTCTCCCGGGCGGCGGCGGGTTCTGCGACGGTCGCTGCCGTCACTGCCGCACCGCTCGCCAGGACTCCCTTGAGGAAATCGCGGCGGGTGCTCATGGTCACTCTCCCGTCTTGCCCGTTTCGGTCTTGCCGGCGGCCTTGGCGCGCTCCAGCTCGGCGGCTTCGTGGCTCAGGCCGAGGTTGCGCGTCAGCATCACCGTTCCCGCAGCCGCGGCCCCTGCCACTGCGGCGACGGCGGCGGCCGACAGGAAGGAGGTCTTGCCCTGCTCCTCGACGATGCGCGGGTACTGCTGCGGCGGATAGACGTTGAGGACCTTGGCGACCTGGTGGATCGGCTTGGTGAAGCCGACGCCCTTCTCGGAGCAGCCGATGCAGGGGTGGCCGCAACCGACCGGCCAGTTGTTCTCGCCGGCGTCGCCGAAGCCGAGCGCCGAGCAGTTGGCGTAGGTCTCGGGGCCCTTGCAGCCGAGCTTGTAGAGGCAGTAGCCCTTGCGGTGCCCTTCGTCGCCGAACTCCATGGCGAAGCGGCCGGCGTCGAAGTGGGCGCGGCGCTCGCAATTCTCGTGGATCAGTCGGCCGTAGGCGAACTTCGGACGGCCCTTGTCGTCGATCTCCGGCAGCTTGCCGAAGGTCAGGAAATGCACGGCCGTGGCGAGGAAGTTGTACGGGTTGGGCGGGCAACCGGGGATGGTCACGACCGGTTTGCCAAGGATCTCGGCGACCCCCGAGGACCCGGTCGGGCTCGAATCGGCGCCGTTCGAGGGAATGGTCGAGGGCATGCCGCCCCACGAGGCGCAGGACCCGACCGCGATCACCGCGGCGGCGTCGGCCGCGCATTCCTTCACCATGTCGATGGCCGTCTGGCCGCCGACCTTGCAGAAGATGCCGTTCTGCTTGGTCGGGATGGCGCCTTCGACGACCAGGATGTACTTGCCCTTGTTGGCCTTCATCGCCGCCTTGCGGGCCTCTTCTGCCTGGTGACCGGCGGCGGCCATCAGCGTCTCGTGGTAGTCGAGGGAGATGACGTCGAGGATCAGCTTTTCGAGCGTCGGGTGCTCGGCGCGCAGCAGGGACTCGGAGCAGCCCGTGCATTCCTGGAAGTGCAGCCAGATCACCGACGGGCGCTTGGCCGATTCGACCGCCTTGGCAACGGCCGCCTCGGCGCCGGCCGGGAGGCCCATCGTGGCCGCCAGGGTGGCGCAGAATTGCAGGAAGTCGCGGCGCGACATGTCGAGACGCCGTTCGACGTCATCGAGAGTCTTTCGACCCAGATCGAAGATTTCGTTCATATGCCCCATGGTTGTTTGTCCCCCTCCACGTTTGCGGGTCGCCTGACCCGATTGAGGGAGCCGTCTGCAAGTCGCATGCCAGCACAGATTCCATCAGCATTCCCACGCCGGAACGGGGAACCGCCGTAGGCAGTGCGTAGGAGAAGGATGCGGACCGAAACAGAAATGACTATTAAGTTATCGCACCGACAACTTTGTTTCCACTCTAAAGTTTCAGATCCAATATGACAGGTTGATGATCCGACGCCTCGATGCTTCCGTCGACCGCAACGGATTTCAGCCGGCTCGTCAGATTTTCACTGACAAAGAAGAAATCAAAGCAACTCGGAGAAGGCACCGAATCGCTGGGAACGAGACCCGCGGTTGGCGGATGCCCTACCGCGGGATTCAGCAGCGCCCAGGCATCGCGCAGCGTCGGCGGTCCCCCGTCGCCGCCGAACGGTGCCTGGAGTCGCCGATACTCGTCCGCATCCGGCGAGAAGTTGAAGTCCCCGCACAGGATCGCCCCCTGGCCCCGCGGCAGCACCGCGAACGGCGCGTCGCTCTCGGCTGCCGAACGCGGCGCCGCCGCGTGAGCCCATCCTTCCGCGTAGAGCGCGCGCAAGGCCTCGACTTGCGCCAGGCGCTGCGTCCGCGAATAGAACTCGAGATGCGTGGTGATGACGCGCAGGGCGCCAGCGTCCGTGGCGATCACCGCTTCCAGCGCCACGCGCTGCATGCTCGGCACCGCGGGATCGGCCGGCCAGGGCAAGCGATGGTGGAACACCTGAAGCACGGGCAGCCGCGACAGCAGGAGCTGCCCGAACTGGCGGCGACCACCCCGTCCGTCGCCGAGATCGCTGCCCGGGCAGTAGATCGCCTCGCAGCCTTGCACCAGGGCGGCGAGTCGTTCCGGCTGGCTGCCGGCCGGCGCGCCCGGCAGCGCTTCGTTATTGACGGCCACCTCCTGCAAGCAGATCACGTCCGCTTCGGCGGCCCTCAGTGTCGCCGCGGTTCTCCCGAGGTCAACCATGCCATCGCGCCCCCGGCCCCACTGGATGTTCCAGCTGCAAATTCTCAAGTCACGCTCCATTGCCGCTCCCTCGGTTGTCGCGCCCCTTTCACGAAGCTGAATTGACGTGGAAGTTTGCTAATATCGAATCACACTGCGGCGGGCGGCACAAAGCCGGAATCGCAGCTTCCAATAAGAACGCCTACAGGGAAAGCTTACGCCCATGAGTAAGACCATCATGCTGGTCGACGATTCTGCGACGATCCTGCTGTCCATCTCCAACATCCTGACCAAAGCCGGCTACGCGGTGGAGAAGGCGAACAACGCCAACGAGGGTCTCAACAAGTTCAAGGGCGCCACCAAGATCGACCTGCTCATCACCGACCTCAACATGCCCGGCATGAACGGCATCGACTTCATCAAGGAAGTGCGCAAGCTTCCCAACTACAAGTTCATGCCCATCCTCTTCCTTACCACGGAGTCCCAACAGAGCAAGCGCGCCGAGGCCAAGGCCGCCGGCGCATCGGGTTGGCTGGTCAAGCCCGCGACCGCGGACGAGCTGCTCAACACCATCAAGCTGGTCCTGCGCTAAGGTTCCGCCATGGACGTCGGCCAGCTCTCCCGCCGTGCGGCGCTCGTCTTCCTTCTCGTCAGCTTCGGCGCGGCGACGGTGGTCTACTTCTTCAACGACGAGTTCCACCGCGTCTTCCTTCCCGCCATCGGCCTGTCCTCGCCGATGGGCGACGCGCTGGGCATGGTGATCGCCGTCGGTTCCGCCTACATCGGCCAGCGCCTGGTCTCCCTGGCCTTCTTCAAGGACACCATGCTCGGCCTGTCGACTCAGGAACTCGAGGACATCCGCCGCACCGAACGCTACGTCGAGGCGGCCGAGCTGGTGGCGAGCGAGCTCAAGCAGGTGCCGACCTTCAACACCGTCGTGCGCCAGCAGCTGGAAACCGTGGTGAACGAAACGGAGAAGGCAGCCTTCGACATCTCCTCGCAGCTGCAGACCATCGACCAGGTAGTCACCGACTTGTCCAATTTCGTCGATGCCACCGAGCACGAGTCCGAGGAGTTGATCAAGGCGTCCGAAGGGCGCATCAACGCCAACAAGAACATGATCGGGACGCTCGACCGGTACATCCAGGAGCGGCTGACGGCCAGCGAGACCGACCGGCAGCGCGTCGAACAGGTCGTCGGCCAGGCCAAGTCGCTCGGCGCCCTGGTGCAGCTCATCAAGAACATTTCCGGTCAGACCAACCTGCTGGCGCTCAACGCCGCTATCGAGGCGGCGCGGGCCGGCGAGGCCGGCCGGGGCTTTGCGGTGGTCGCCGACGAGGTGCGCAAGCTGTCGGCCGAGGCAGACAAGGCCGTGACGCAGATCAGCCAGGGCATCCAGACGGTCGCCAGTTCCATCGAGGCCCAGTTCCAGGACAAGCTCTCGGTGGACAACGTCGAGGCGGAACGCGCGACGCTTAACGATTTCTCGCAGCAACTCAACGGGCTGGGCGAGAGCTACAAGGAAGCCATCGACCACGGCACCAAGGTCGTCGTCACCATCAAGGACAGCAGCCAGAAGCTCGCCGAGATGTTCATGAACGCCCTCGCCAGCGTGCAGTTCCAGGACGTCACGCGCCAGCAGATCGAGCAGGTGATCGACGCCCTCAACCGGCTGGACCACCATACCGGGCTGCTGGCGGCACGCCTCGAGCGCTTCGACGACGGCGGGGCCGACCTGCCGCCGCTTGCGGAACACCTCGATCAGCTCTACAAAAACTATGTAATGGACGCGCAGCGCGAGAGCCACGAACAAGCGCTCGGCAATGCCGCTCCGGCAACCAGGTCGAGCGCACCCAAGGTCGAATTGTTCTGACGGCCCGCGGGGCCGCCAAGGGAGAAAGCGATGAGCGACTACAGCAGCGCCGAGGCCGGCCGCCTGGCCCTCGACGCCGACCTTACCATCTACAACGCCCTCGATCTGAAGCGCCAGTTGCTCGACGCGGTGCGCTCGCGCCAGATCCTCGAACTCGACCTGTCCCGCGTCGGCGAGATGGACAGTGCCGGCTTCCAGTTGCTGGTGCTCGCCAAGCGCGAGGCGCAGCAGCTGGGTCGCACGCTGCGCATCGTGGCGCACAGCCCCGCCGTGCTGGAGGTGATCGAGTTCTACAACATGGTCGCCTACTTCGGCGACCCGGTCGTGATTACAGCCGCCGAGCGGCAATAGGGGAGCCATGATGGACGAGCTACTCGGCGTATTCGTCAGCGAGGCCCGCGAGCAGCTGGAGGCCCTGGAAAGCGGCCTGATGCAGATCGAACAGGGCGACCGGGACTCCGAAACCATCAACGCCGTATTCCGCGCCGCGCATACCATCAAGGGCGCCGCCGGCGTTGCCGAAGTCGCGCCGATCGAGAAGTTCACCCATGTGCTGGAGAACGTGCTCGACCGCCTGCGCAACGGCGAGATCGAGGCCGGCGGCGACCTCATCTCGGCACTGCTCAAGGGCTGCGACCATATCGGCGCGCTGCTCGAGAAGGTCGACGAAGACCGGCGCGAGCCCGATGCCGACCTGCAGGCTGCCGGCGACGCCATCGCCGAGCGGCTGCGCGCCTATGCCGGCGCTGCCCAGCCGGCATCCGCAAAGGGCGGTCTGCCCGACCATCAGGAAGGCGAGGTCGAGCGCGCCGACGGCGGCAGTGCCGAGGTCCACGACTGCTGGCACATCTCGATCCGCTTCGGCCACGACGTGCTGCGCAACGGCATGGATCCGCTCGCCTTCCTGCGCTATCTGCTGTCGCTGGGCGAGATCGCGCATATGACGACGCTGTGCGACGCCATGCCGCCGGCGGACGAGATGGACGCCGAGTCCTGCTACCTGGGCTTCGAGATCAAGTTCCGCAGCCACGCGACCAAGGACAAGATCGAGGCCGTGTTCGACTTCTGCCGCGACCAGTGCGACCTCCATATCCTGCCGCCGGGCAGCAAGGTCGGCGACTACCTCGCGCTGATCGAGACCCTGCCGGAAGAAACCATGCGGCTGGGCGAGATCCTGGTGAAGAGCGGCGCCCTGACCCAGGAGGAGCTGGACCAGGGACTGGCGAAGCAGCACGCCGCGTCCGAGGCCGCCGCCGTGGCCGAGCAGCCGGCGCCGCACATCGGCAAGATCCTCGTCGAAGAGCGCATGGTGCAGCCGGAGATCGTCGAGGCGGCCGCGGTCAAGCAGAAGCAGGTCGTCGAGAAGAAGGCTGCCGAGGCGCGGCTGATCCGCGTGCAGGCCGACAAGCTCGACCACCTGATCGATCTCGTCGGCGAACTCGTCATCGCCGGCGCCTCGGCCAACCTGCTGGCGCAGAAGAGCCGGCAGGCGACGCTGGTGGAAGCGACCTCGGTACTGTCGCGCCTGGTCGAGAACATCCGCGACTCCGCTCTGCAACTGCGGATGGTTCAGATCGGCGAAACCTTCAACCGCTTCCACCGGGTGGTGCGCGATACCTCGAAGGAACTTGGCAAGGAGATCGAACTCACCATTCGGGGCGCCGAGACCGAACTCGACAAGACGGTGGTCGAAAAGATCGGCGACCCGCTGATGCACCTAGTCCGCAATGCCATGGATCACGGCATCGAGCCCGCCGAGGTGCGGCAGGCGGCGGGCAAGCCGGCGGCCGGCCAGGTCGGGCTCTATGCCTACCACGACTCGGGCAGCATCGTCATCGAAGTCTCGGACGACGGCGGCGGCCTGCC
Organism: Rhodocyclaceae bacterium; assembly: GCA_036391735.1. GTDB lineage: Bacteria > Pseudomonadota > Gammaproteobacteria > Burkholderiales > Rhodocyclaceae > Nitricoxidireducens. The sequence continues at coordinate 1,669 of DASVZI010000148.1, read as the reverse complement.
GAAGGAGAAGATCCGCCAGAAGGCGATCGACAAGGGGCTGATCGCCGCCAGCCAGCAGCTCAGCGAGCAGGAGATCGCCAACCTCATCTTCGAACCGGGCTTTTCGACGGCCGACAAGGTCACCAACCTTTCGGGCCGCGGCGTCGGCATGGACGTCGTGCGCAGCAACATCCGCGCACTGCGGGGCAGCGTCGAGGTGCATTCGGAGGAAGGCAAAGGCTCGCGCTTCACCATCCGCCTGCCCCTGACGCTGGCGATCATCGACGGCTTCCTCGTCGGCGTCGAGAAATGCTCCTACGTCATCCCGCTCGAGATGGTCGTCGAATGCATGGAGCTGAAGGACGCCGCCGTCGATCGCAACTACCTGAACCTGCGCGGCGAGGTGCTGCCCTTCGTCCGGCTGCGCGAGTTGTTCGAGGAGCCCGGCGACCGGCCGAAGCGCGAGAACGTGGTGGTGGTGAAGTCCGGCAACCAGAAAGCGGGCATCGTCGTGGACGTGCTGCACGGCGAGTTCCAGACCGTCATCAAGCCGCTGGGCGCCCTGTTCCGGCACCTGCGCGGCATCGCCGGCTCGACCATTCTCGGCAGCGGCGAGGTGGCGCTGATCCTGGATGTCCAGGCCCTGACGCGCCTGGCGGCCGGTGCCGAGGAGCGCACTCTCGCCGCCGGCAGCCATCCCTGATCGATTCGAACACCTTTTGATAGCGAGGACCCCACGATGCTCAAGAACCTAAAAATCGGCGCAAGACTCGGCTTCGGCTTCGGCTTCGTGCTCCTGCTGCTGACGATCATCTCGGCGATCGCCTACGTCCGGGTGGGACAGCTCAACGAGCAGATCGATGGCCTGGTCAATGACAAGTTCCCCAAGACGGTGTGGGCGAACAACATCGTCGACCAGGTGAACCTGATGGCGCGCATCACCCGCAATGTACTGCTGGTGGCGAAGCCGGAAGAGGCGCAGAAGGAGATGGACCGCCTGCCCGCTGCGCGCAAGGTCGTCGACGAGAACATCGGCGAACTCGAAAAGACGGTGCGCAGCGAGGAAGGCAAGCGGCTGTTCGCCAAGATCGTCGAATCGCGCAGGGCTTACGATGCCGAGCAGAACAACCTGCTCGAACTCGTCAAGGCAGGCAAGAAGGACGAGGCCGTCGCGTTCATGCTCACCCGCATGCGCAAGTCGCAGGGTGACTACATGAAAAGCGTCGACGAACTGATCAAGCATCAGTCCGACAGCATGAAGAAGAGCGGTGCCGAATCGCTGGCGGCCGCCAACCAGGCGCAGTCGCTGATCGTGGTGCTCGGGCTGATCGCCCTCGCCCTGGCTTCGGTCTTCGGCTTCTGGATCGCACGCAGCATCACACGGCCGATCGGCGAGGCGGTCGACGCCGCGAACGCCCTGGCCGAGGGCGACCTGACCGTGCGCATCCGCGTCGACTCCAACGACGAGACCGGGCAACTCAAGCAGGCCATGAGCAACATGGTCGACAAGCTGACCCATATCATCGGCGAGGTGAACAGCGCCTCCTCGGCGCTCAACAATGCCGCCGGCCAGGTGTCGGCGACGGCGCAGTCGCTGTCGCAGGCCTCCAGCGAGCAGGCGGCCTCGGTCGAGGAGACCACCGCCTCGATCGAGCAGATGACCGCCTCCATCACCCAGAACACCGAGAAC
>DASVZI010000147.1:0-65598 GCA_036391735.1 Rhodocyclaceae bacterium | reverse complement strand
GCCGCCGGATGGCGACGACTACACGGTGAGCCTGTCGGCGAAGGCCCGCGCGCCGTTTCGCCCGTGGCAGCCGCCGGTGCAGCAGACTCCGGCGGCGCCCGTCCAGGTGCCGCCTCTCAAGGCCGCGCAGCCGCCCTTGCGGCCACTGCCGCCGCGCGACGAGCGTCCCATTCCGAGCAGCGCGCAAGTCGCCGCAAAACTGCGCGAGGCCGCCGATGCGGGCGCACCGGCGGGCGGGAACGATGCGCAGGTCGCGCAGCTGATGGCGGAAATGCAGAGCATCAAGGCGATGCTGGAGCGCCAGCTGGCAGGTTTCGCGTGGGGCGAAATTTCGCGCCATGCCCCGGCCAAGGCCCTGCTTCTCTCCGAGATGCTCGAAGCCGGATTTTCGGGCGTGCTGGCGCGCAAGCTCACGGACGACATGCCGGCCGAACTGTCGCCCGACGAGGGCCGCAAGTGGCTGAAGAGCGCCGTCAACCGCCGGCTGCGCACCCTTACGAACGAGAACGACATCATCGACCGCGGCGGCGTCTTCGCCGTGGTCGGGCCGACGGGGGTGGGCAAGACCACCACCACCGCAAAGCTCGCCGCGCGCTGCGTCGTGCGCTACGGGGCCGAGCGCCTGGCGCTGCTGACCACCGACAGCTACCGGATCGGCGCCCACGAGCAATTGCGCATTTACGGCCGCATCCTCGGCGTCCCGGTGCACATCGTGCGCGACAGCGAAGACCTGCGGCGCACGCTTTCCGATTTGCGCGACAAGCACATGGTCCTGATCGATACGGTGGGCATGAGCCAACGCGATCGCATGGTGGCGGAGCAGGCGGCGATGCTGACGCGGGCCGGCGAGGTCAACCGCCTCCTGCTGCTCAATTCGACGGCGCGCGGAGACACCCTGGACGATGTAATCCGCGCTTACGCGGGCGAGAACCTGGCGGGCTGCATCCTGACCAAGGTCGACGAGGCTGCGTCCCTCGCCCCGGCGCTGGACGCGACGGTGCGCCATGGCCTGCTGCTGGCCTATGTCGCGAACGGCCAGCGCGTGCCCGAAGACCTTCACCTGCCCAATCGCAACTACCTGCTGCACCGTGCGTTCAAGCAGCCCGCCGAGTCCTCGCCCCATCGCCTTAGCCAGGAGGAGGTCGGCCTCGTCTTGGCGCCGCAGGATGCCGAAGCCTTCGAGGAAAGGCGCCGTGCCTGAAACGCTCGACATCGATCTCTCGGGCGATCAGGCGTCCGGCCTGCGCAAGCTGTTCGGCAAGCGCGCCCCGCGCGTGGTCGCCTTTGCCTCCGGAAGAGAACCGGCCGGGCGTACCACGCTGGTGGTGCAGACCGCCGCGGCACTGGCCGATGCCGGCCATGGGGTGGTGATCGTCGACGAGAACCCGGGACCGGACAATGCAACGGCCGGATTCGGCCTGTCGGCGCGCGGCGACCTGATGAACGTGGTCGCGGGGGCGTGCAGCCTGGGCGAGGTGACGGTGCAGGCAGCGCCCCGCGTGCGCATCATTCCTGCCGCCCGGGTGGTGCGCGAGTTCGATCCCTCCGACGACGCCCGGCGGCAGCGCCTGGCGGGCTGCCTGGCTGAGATCCAGCGCGGCGCCTCGTTCGTGCTGATCGACTGCGCCGCGCAGCTCTCGCCGCTGGCGCTCGCGGCACGGCACCTGGCGGTGGTCGTGGCGGCGCATGGGAATGCCATTACCGAGGCCTACGCGCTGGTCAAGCTGGCGGCGGCGGCACGCGGGCGACGCGGCAGTTTCCATGTGGCGATCACGCGCACGTCCAGCGAGAGCGAGGCGCGCGCCATCTTCGAGAACATGAAGCGCGTCGCGCGCGAGCATCTCGGCGTGCGTCTGGATTATCTCGGCGCCACCACCAATCCGCACGTCGATCACCTCGCCGATGCGCTGGCCACGCGGCTGCCGGCGCCTGTCGCAGCTTATGCCGAACGCCTTGGACAGCCCGTCCCGCACGCGCGCCCGCAAAACAGCGTGATGGTATAGTAGGCGGCCTCGGGGCGGCCTATTTCCTACTGCAGATGTACCAAGCTGACGATGGACTCACCAAGGAACAGCGCGTCTGCCAATATGCTCCACTGGTCAAGCGGATTGCCTACCACCTGATGGCCAAGCTCCCCGCGAGCGTCCAAGTGGAGGATCTCGTGCAGAACGGCATGCTGGGCCTGCTCGACGCCATCGGCCGTTTCGAGGAGGGCATGGGCGCGCAATTCGAGACCTATGCGGTGCAGCGCATCCGCGGCGCGATGCTCGACGGGCTGCGCGAAAACGACTGGATGCCGCGCGGCGTGCGCCGCGAAATGCGGCGCGTCGAAGCCGCCGTCCAGCAGCTCGAGCATCAGAACGGCCGCGCCCCCACCGAATCAGAACTCGCCGCGGCGCTCGGCATGGCGCTCGCGGACTACCAGAGCCTGCTGCAGGAAGCGCGCGGCCACCAACTCGTCTATCTCGAGGACCTCGGCAGTGAGGACGAGCAGTATCTCGAACGGAACATCGCTTCGCCCACGCCCGATCCGGCTGCGGCGCTGGAGGACGCGGACGTCCGGACCGCGTTGATCGCGGCGATCGGCGCGCTGCCCGAGCGCGAGCAGATGGTGATGTCGTTGTACTATGAGGAGGAGCTGAACCTGCGCGAAATCGGAGAAGTGCTGGGCGTCACGGAATCGCGCGTCTGCCAGTTGCACAGCCAGGCCATCGCGCGCCTGCGGGCGGCCGTGACGGGGGAGGGCAAGCCCCTGCGCAAGCCCCGCGGCAGGCGACCGCGCGCCTCGTAAGGAACTGCGTCCATGGACATCATCAGCATTGCCGGCCTGCTTCTAGGTTTCGTCGCCATCGTCGGCGGCCAGGTGCTCGAAGGCGGCCACATCGGCGCGCTGCTGCAACCGACCGCGTTCCTGATCGTGGTCGGCGGCACCGTCGGCGCTACCCTGCTGGGCAGTCCCATGTCGGTCTTTTTCGCCGGGCTGCGCATGGTGAAATGGGTGGTGTTTCCGCCGCAGTTCTCCTCCGTCCAACTGATCGACCAGATCAGCCGCTGGAGCCACATTGCGCGCAAGGAAGGCCTGCTGGCGCTCGAGGCCCAGGTGAATTTCCTCAAGGACCCCTTCATGAGCAAGGGGCTGCAACTTCTGGTGGACGGCGCCGAGCCGGAGCGCATGCGCGAGGTGCTGGACGTCGAGATCGTCGCCTATGAATCGCAGTTGAAGGCTGGCGCCCGAATTTGGGAAGCGGCGGGCGGCTACGCGCCGACCATCGGCATTCTCGGCGCCGTGATGGGCCTGATCCACGTGATGGAGAACCTGTCCGATCCCTCCAAGCTGGGCGCCGGCATCGCCGTCGCCTTCGTCGCCACCATCTACGGCGTCGGCTCGGCCAACCTGATCTTCCTGCCGATCGGCAAGAAGCTGATGGCCAACATCGCCCGCCTAGTCACCATCCGCGAAATGTTCGTCGACGGCCTGGTCGGGATTGCCAACGGTGACAATCCGCGGATCATCGAAAGCCGGCTGCAGGGGTACCTGCTGTGAGGCGTGTCTGTGACGAGGCGCAGCGAGGCGGCCCGCTGATTGCGGCGGAGGCTAACGTGAGCGACGCGAACGTTAAGGCGCGCAGCGCCGGCCGGAGTCACAATCCTCGGATCATCGAAAGCCGGCTGCAGGGGTACCTGCTGTGAGCCAATTGCCGTGAAGAACCGGCGCCGCCACGAGGAGGAGCACGAGAACCACGAGCGCTGGCTCGTCTCCTACGCCGACTTCATCACCCTGATGTTCGCCTTCTTCGTCGTGATGTACGCCATTTCCCAGGTCAATGAGGGCAAGTATCGGATCCTCTCCGATACGCTGGCTTCGGCCTTCCGCAACATCCCGGGCAGCGCGGCGGGCACTTTCGAAGCCATCAACCCTGCGGCGCCGCGGCCTATCGCGGTGCCGATCCGTACCGTAAAGCCATCGATCAAGGTCGACGACAAGACGCGCCAGAAGGTCGAGCGCCTGCGCAAGATCGCCAAGGATCTGAACGAGGCCCTGGCTCCGCTGGTGAAGGAGGGCCAGGTGCGCATCACCCAGGGTGCGCTGGGCGTCACCATCGACATCAACGCCAACGTCCTGTTCGCGCCCGGCGATGCCCGCCTGGACGTCAATGCCGTGCGGGCGCTGTTCGCCGTAGCGCAGATTCTCGCGCCCATCGACTTCCCCATCCGGGTCGAGGGGCACACCGACAACACGCCGATCAATACGCCGCAGTTTCCCTCCAACTGGGAACTGTCCGGCGTGCGTGCCTCGAGCGTGGTCCGGCTGTTCATCGATGCCGGCGTCGCACCGAGCCGCTTGACGGTGGCCGGCTATGCCGACCAGCGCCCGGTCGCGGACAATGCCACGCCCGAGGGCCGGCAACGCAACAGACGGGTGGCAATCCTCATCGAGGGCGCCGGGCCCGAGGATCTTCCGGTCGAGCTGAGGATGGATCAGGATACGGGGGAATCGGCTGCTGCCCCCGCCGCAGGGGCGCCCGCGGCCCAGTAGATCAGGCGCTGCTGAGGAAGCGGCGCCCGCCGCTGCCCGTTTGCTGCCCGTCCGGGCCGTACACCATCGCCCCGTCGGCGGCCGACATCAGCGCCGCCAGCGCCTTCTGGTTGTGCTGCCAGTGTACGGCGATGAGCTTGCCGTTCGTTTCGTTGAGGACGTGCGCTTCCTTCGCGGCCGCCAGTAGCCGCTGCCACGGGTCGCGGAGTCCGGCGGACTCCGGCGCGGCCAGGCAGGCTTCCATCCCGGAGCGGCCCGATCCGTAGCCGCGCGACGCCAGGTGGCGTTCGCGCTGGTCGGCAATCGCCCGCAATTGGACCGCGAATTGGGATTTGCGCTCGGCGATGCGAAGCAAGGCATCGGCATTGCCGGAGGCTGCGAGCAGCTTCTGCTCCTCGCGCAGCAGTTCTACGAAGGCTTCTACTTCCCTGGTTTCCCTGGCAAGCAGGTCGGCCAGCGATACGCCCGTAGGCACGGAATTGCTTTCCCCGATCAAGCGCGCTTGGTCAGCATGTCGCGCACGCTGTTCAGCAAGCCGTCGGCGATGCGCTCCGGATTGATCTTGTAGCGCCCTTCGGCGATGGCCTGCCGGATCTCGCTGACCCGCTGCGTATCGACGGGTGCATCCGACGACAGGCTGGCCTGGATTTCCTGCAGCCTGCTCGAAAGGGGCGAAAGGCTGACCTCGTCGCCTGCGGACGCCGTGCTGCCGCGCTTCGCATCCGAGGAGGAGCGAGTGCGTACGTCGTTCGTAGCGCTTCCGAGAGGGGAAACGGTACTACTGATTTTCACGGTTGGATTCCTTTCCGCATTGGACCACCGTATTTGATTACGGACGCATGGACCGAAACTTGAGCCGCGCTGTTCCGATTGTACACGAATCGTGCCAGCCGCCTCAGTAGTTGATCTCGACGGTCCCGCCCATCCGGGCGACTCCGCTGACGATCTGGCCGTTGGCGAGCCGGACCTGGACGATTTGACCGTCCGATGCGTTGTTCAGTGCCCGTCCTTCGTTCGTGACCTGGAATCCGGGGCCCCGGGAGACGATCTTGACGTTCTGGCCTTGCTGGATCGCCACGGCCTGCCGCAGCATGTCGGCCCGAAGCGGCCGTCCCGCCGCGATGGAAATGGCGGCGGTGCGCCCGATGGCCTGCGCGGCCTCCGTCAGTATGCCGACCGGCAACTCCGCCAGATCGCCGCGCTGCCGCGCCAGGTCGGTGGCGGTGATCGCCTGTCCCTGGGCCAGGGGGCGCGCGGTCACCAGATAGTCGGCAAAGACGTGGATCACGACCGGAACGAAGAGGCTCCAGCCCCCTTCCTGGGCACAACGAACCGTGACGTTCGTGTGTCCCCATGCGCGCGCACCGGGCGGCTGGCTGGCTTCGATGGCCGCGCAGGGCGCCAGGTTGTTGTTGGGATCGATGGCGCCGATGGTGAAGCTGACCTGGCCGGGAAGGCCTTGCGTCTGGACGCGCAGGTAGTCTTCGACGGCTTTCCTGACCGGATACGGTTCCTGGCGCGCGAAGCCGGGTGCTGCCGCAAGCGAGACGAGCAGGAACAGGAAAAGTCGGAACATGGCGAGGGATTCAAGCATGCCCCAGGCGCCGAGGCAAGGGCTGCGGGCAAGGCAATAATTGCCGTGCGGCCTTGCCGGGGCCTGCTGCCCTTGCCGCGGCCGCCGCCGGCGAGCCCCATGCAGGGCCCTGGAGCGTTTGGCACGGATACTGCATTACGGTGACCAGAAGAAACGCCAGAGGCCTACAAATGCTGGACCGACTAGACAGCGAACTGCAATTCAGCCGGAATGCGCTGAATCTCCGGAGCTACCGGCAAGAGCTGCTCGCCTCGAACATCGCCAACGCCGATACGCCGCACTACAAGGCGCGCGACATCGACTTCAAGTCCGCCTTGTCGGACATGATGGCCGGTCGCAAGCAAGGCGACCTCCAGCTCGAGCGGACCTCGGACAAGCACCTGGGGGGCAGCGGCGAGAACCCGTATGGCGCCGCGGTCCGGTATCGGACCGAGTTCCAGGGGGCGGTCGACGGCAACACGGTGGACATGGACGTCGAGCGCAGCGCATTCGCCGAGAACGCCGTGCAGACGGAGGCCCTGATAACTTTTGTGCGCAACCAGCTCCAGCAGCTGAGCAATGCGCTGAATCCGGGACAGTAAGCGATGAGCGTCTTCAATATCTTCGGCATTGCGGGGTCGGCCCTGACCGCCCAGTCTGCGCGGCTCAACGCGGTCGCCAGCAACATGGCGAACGCGGACAGCGTCGCGGGGGCCGACGGCCAGCCTTACCGCGCCAAGCAGGTCGTCTTCAAGGCGATGCCGGTGGAGGGCGGGGGGCTGGGCGTGCGCGTGACGCAGGTGGTCGAGAGCAGCGCCCCGTTCAGGAGCGTCTACGATCCCAAGAACCCGGCCGCCAATGCGGACGGCTACGTGAACATGCCGAACGTCAACGTGGTGGACGAAATGGCGAACATGATTTCGGCGTCGCGCGCCTACCAGACGAACGCGGACGTGATGAGCACGGCGAAAGCCCTGGTGCTCAAGACCCTAACGATCGGCCAGTGAGGATAGAGACATGAGCACGAGCACCAGCGGCGTGGCCAGCAATGCGGATGCGCAAGCGATCATCGCCGCATTGAACGGCAGCAAGGGCAGTTCGTCGACCGGCTCCTCGGGCACGGGCAGCGCGACCGACATCCAGGACCAGTTTCTCAAGCTGCTGACCACGCAGCTGCAGAACCAGGATCCCCTCAATCCGATGGACAACAGCCAGATGACGACTCAGCTGGCGCAGATCAGCACCGTGCAGGGCATCGAGAAGCTCAACACGACGCTCCAGACGCTGCTCGGTAATACGACGGAAACGCAGACGCTGCAGGCGGCGGCACTGGTCGGCCACGGCGTTTTGGTGCCGGGCAGCAGCATCGCGGTCGCCAGCGGCAGCGGCTACGGCGGCTTCGATCTCGCCGGCGCGGCCGATAAGGTTACGGTGACCATCAAGGACTCGTCCGGCCGGGTGTTGCGCACGCTGGACCTGGGCAGCGCCGATGCCGGATCCAACATGTTCACGTGGGACGGCAAGGATTCCAGCGGCAACACGGTGGCCGACGGCCGCTATACGTTTGCGGTGTCGGCCACTCAGGGCGGCAACGCGGTGACCGCCACGGCCTTGAGCGCCGGGCTCGTCAGCAGCGTCGTGCGCAACAGCAGCGGCGGCTTCACGCTCGACGTCGGCGCGCTGGGCACCTTCAACTTCAGCGACGTGCGCGAAGTCCTGTGACGGACAAGGCTTAGGAAAGGGAGAGCAGCATGGGATTCCAGCAAGCATTGAGCGGACTCAATTCATCGTCCAAGGCGCTCGACGTCGTTGGCAACAACGTGTCGAACTCGGGCACCGTCGGCTTCAAGTCCGCGCGCGCCGAATTCGCCGACGTCTACGCGGCGAGCCTGTCGGGCGCCGGCGCCAGCCAGATCGGCATCGGCAACCGGGTCAGCAACGTCGCCCAGCAGTTCACTCAGGGCAACATCACCAGCACCAACAACGCGCTCGACGTGGCGATCAACGGCAACGGCATGTTCGTGCTGTCCGACGGCTCGGGTACCCTGACCTACACGCGCAACGGCCAATTCCAGCTCGACAAGAACGGCTACCTGGTGAATGCCGACGGCCTCCACATCCAGGGCTATCCGGCCAACTACTCGACCAGCGCGCTGGGCGTCATCAACGCGACGTCGCCGACCAACATCTTCATCGATCCGTCCGGCATCATGCCGCAGCCGAGCACCAAGGCGGCGGTCAACGTGAACCTCGACGCGCGCAAGACCATCCCGGCGCCCGCGCATGCGAGCTTCAGCACGTCCGATCCGCTCAGCTACAACGACTCGACCTCCCTCTCGATCTACGACTCGCTGGGCAACGTCCACACGCTGTCGATGTACTACGTCTACGCAGGCACCATGACGGATGCGGCGCTCACCGGCAGTCCGACGGTCTCCACCTGGCAGGTTCGCTACGCGGTGGACGGCGTCGCCAACGCGACGGTTTCGCCGGCCACTGCCAACCCCTGGACGAGCCCGGTGCTCTCGGCCATCACGGCCGGCGACAACGTCACGCTCGCCTTCGACTCGTCCGGAAAACTGGTGGACTACGGCACCGGCGGCGGCTCGGGCGGCACGGTCACCTTCCAGGGCGGCACGGCGTCGCCGCCGAGCCTGACGATCAACTGGGGCGTGGTGGTGGGTGCCAACAACAAGGCGGCCACGCCGATGACCCTTTCGAGCATCGACTACTCGTCGTCGACCCAGTACGGCACGACTTTCGGCCCCAACAGCCTGACGCAGGACGGCTACTCGTCCGGCCGCCTCACGAAGATCAGCATCGGCGACGACGGCATCATCCAGGGCAACTATTCCAACGGCCAGACCCGCAACATGGCGCAGATCGTCCTGGCCCGCTTCACCAATCCGAACGGCCTGCAGAACATCGGCGGCAACCAGTGGACCGAGACCTTCGCCTCGGGCGTGGCGCTCGTCGGCGCACCGGGCTCTTCGTCCAACGGGGTGCTGCAGGATTCGGCGCTCGAGGAATCCACGGTCGACCTGACCAAGGAACTGGTGGACATGATCACCTACCAGCGCGCCTACCAGGCGAACGCGCAGACGATCAAGACCCAGGACTCCTTGATGCAGACCATCACCAACCTGCGCTAGGAACGGCTGAATGGACCGCCTGCTCTATACCGCGATGACCGGCGCCAGCGCCACGCTGGGCCAGCAGGCGGCCGTCGCCCACAATCTCGCCAACGTCGCCTCGACCGGGTACCGCGCCGAGGAGCACCGCCTGCGCGCGGTGCAGGTGCAGACGCGCAATCCCGGCGAAGGCACGCTGCCGACGCGCGCCTTCGTGGTCGACGCCAGCACCCATACGGACATGTCCCCGGGGCCGATGAACTACACGGGCCGCGCCTTCGACGTCGCAGTGCAGGGCAGCGGCTGGATCGCACTGGCCATGCCCGACGGCACCGAAGCCTACACGCGCAACGGCAGCCTGGAACTCAACGTCAATGGCGTGCTGCAGACGCGCGACGGCATTCCGGTGCAGGGCGACGGCGGGCCGATCACCGTGCCGCCGGACAACAAGGTGTCGATCGCGGCCGACGGAACGGTGTCCATCGTTCCCGAGAGCGGCGCCCAGAATACGTCGAACAACATCGGGCGCATCAAGCTGGTCAACCCTGCGGGCCGCGACCTGGTGCGCGGCGGCGACGGGATGTTCCGCATGCGCGACGGCACCGCCGCTCCCCTCGACGAGACCACCCGCCTGGCGAGCGGCTTCCTCGAAGGCAGCAACGTCAATCCGGTTTCGCAGATGGTGGCGATGATCTCCCTGTCGCGCCAGTTCGACATGCAGATGCAGATGATCACCAACGCCCAGGCGAACGACCGCTCGGCGGAACAACTCTTGCAGAACTTCTAACGGACGCCATGATTCGTTCACTCTGGATTGCCAAGACCGGCCTCGATGCGCAGCAGACGCAGCTCGACGTCATCTCCAACAACCTCGCCAACGTCAGCACCAACGGCTTCAAGCGCGCGCGGGCGGTGTTCGAGGACTTGCTCTACCAAACGCTGCGCCAACCCGGCGCCGCCTCGTCGCAGCAGACGCAGATTCCGTCCGGCCTGCAGATCGGCACCGGCGTGCGGCCGGTGTCGACCGAACGCATCTTCACCCAGGGCAACCTGACCCAGACCGGCAACGCGCTCGACCTTGCGATCAACGGCCCAGGCTTCTTCCAGATCCAGATGCCCGACGGCACCTTCGCCTATACGCGCGACGGCGCCTTCCAGCAGGACTCGACCGGCCAGGTGGTCACCTCGAGCGGCTATCCGCTCTCTCCCGCGATCACCATCCCGTCCAACGCCACGAGCATCTCGATCAGCCGTGACGGCGTGGTGTCCATCACCCAGGCCGGCTCGAGCGCCGCCACCCAGATCGGCACCATCCAGGTAGTCAGCTTCATCAACAACGGCGGCCTGCAGAGCGCCGGCGAGAACCTGTACCTGGAGACCGCTTCTTCCGGCACCCCGACGCCCAACACTCCGGGAACGAACGGCGCCGGCCTGCTCAACCAGGGCTATGTCGAGACGTCCAACGTGAATGTCGCCGAAGAGCTGGTGCAGATGATCCAGACGCAGCGGGCCTACGAGCTCAACTCGAAGGCGATCCAGACCTCCGATAACATGCTGGGTCGCTTGACCCAGCTGGGTGGCTGACGCCATGAGGCGCTGCGCGCTGCTGGCCGTGCTCGCCGCGTCGCTCGCGGGCTGCGCCACGACCACGCCGTCGACCGCCATCCATCAACCGATGACGGCGCGGCCCGAGCCGCGCGATCGCGTCGGCGCCGCCAACGGCGCCATCTACAACGTCGCCTCGGCGCGGCCGCTGTTCGAGGATCGCCGCGCGCGCTTCGTCGGCGACACCATCACCATCAACATCGTCGAGAAGACGTCGGCCTCCAAGAACTCGGAGAACAAGGCTTCGCGCTCCCAGTCGATCAACGTCAGCACGCCGAGCATCGTCGGCTTGCCGTTCAAGGGCGCACAGGGCACGACGCTCAACGCCTCCGACGCCAATGCCTTCGACGGCAAGGGCCAGAATACGTCGACCAACGACTTCACCAGCACCATTACCGTGACGGTGATCGAGGTCTACCCCAACGGCAACCTGCTGGTATCGGGCGAGAAGCAGATCGGTCTCAAGGAAGGCGAGGAGTTCATCCGCTTCTCCGGCGTCGTCAATCCGAACAACGTGACTTCGCAAAACACCGTGCAGTCGACGCAGGTCGCCGACGCGCGCATCGAGTACAAGGCGAACGGCTTCCTCGACTCCGCCCAGGTCATGGGCTGGCTGGGCCGTTTCTTCCTGACCTTCCTGCCCTTCTGATCATGAGCCGAACCCAGAAATTCCTGATCGTCGTGATGTGGTTCTTCGCCGCCCTGATCGTGGCGGACGCCGCACGCGCCGAGCGCGTCAAGGACCTGGCCTCGATCGCCGGCGTGCGCAACAACCAGCTGGTCGGCTACGGCCTGGTGGTGGGCCTGGACGGCAGCGGCGACCAGACGACGCAGACCCCCTTCACCATCCAGAGCATCACCAACATGCTGGCCAATATGGGGATCCAGATGCCGGCCGGCACCAACCCGCAGCTCAAGAACGTCGCCGCCGTGATGGTGACCGCGACCCTGCCGCCGTTCACGCGCGCGGGGCAGGCCATCGACGTCACCGTATCGTCGATCGGCAACGCCAAGTCGCTCAAAGGCGGCACCCTGATACTGACCCCGCTCAAGGGCGCCGACGGCAATGTATACGCCATGGCGCAGGGCAACCTCGCGGTCGCGGGCGCAGGCGCCTCGGCGGGCGGTTCCAAGGTCGCCATCAACCATCTGTCCGTCGGCCGCATCGTCAGCGGCGCGATCGTCGAGCGCGAGGTGCCGACGCCGGTCGGCCAGGGCGAATTCGTGTACTTCGACCTCAATGCCGCGGATTTCGGCATGGCCCAGCGCCTCGCGGACGCCATCAACCGGGCCATGGGACCGGGTACGGCGACGGCCTCGGACGGTCGCCAGGTGCGCGCGCGGGCGCCGATCGACGCCGACGAACGCGTTGCCTTTCTCGGCCGCGTCGAGGATCTGGAAGTGATGCCGACGCGCACGGCGGCAAAGGTCATCATCAACACGCGCTCGGGTTCGGTCGTGATGAACCAGTCCGTGACGCTGGACAACTGCGCCGTCGCCCACGGCAACCTGTCGGTGTCGGTGAACGCGACCAACGAAGTCAGCCAGCCGAATCCGCTGGCGGCCGGCCAGACGGTCGGCGTGACCAACGCGCAGATCGAGGTCAAGCAGGAGAATGCGGCGCTGGTGAACGTCAAGTCCGGCGCCAACCTGGCCGACGTCGTGAAGGCGCTCAATGCCATCGGCGCCAACCCGCAGGACCTGATTTCCATCCTCCAGGCGATGAAGGCGGCCGGCGCGCTGCGCGCGGAACTCGAAATCATCTAATCAAGGCAAAGTTTGCCGGCATGTTCCGGCCATTGCCGTCCCTGTCGCGTGACATGCTAGCCCGGTCATGAGCGCCCCCGCCAACATCCCGTCGATCTTCGACCTCTCCAGCATGACGGCGCTCAAAAGCGCCGCCAAGCGGGACGATCCGGCGGCGGTCAAAACCGCGGCACAGCAGTTCGAGGCGCTGTTCCTGCAGATGATGCTCAAGGCGATGCGCGACGCCGCGCCCAGCGACGGCATGTTCGACTCCGACCAGACGCGCATGTATCAGCAGATGCTCGACCAGCAGATGGCCCAGGTGATGGCGGCCAAGGGCGGCACCGGGCTGGCCGCGGTCATCGAAAGGCAGCTCACGCGCAGCAGCGACGCGCCTGTCGAGTTCGAGGGCGGGTTGCCGCTTGCGCCGCCCGCAAAGGCATTTCCGCTCGGGAAAGGCGCGGGAGCCCTGCCGACTGGCAACCCGGACCTGCAGCCGGCGCGCCCGCTGGTTCCCCCCTTGCAGCAGAACAGCACAGCCGCTCCGTCCGTGGCACCCTACGCCGCGACGAGCGCGGATGCCTCGGCCGTCGATGCCCAGGGGGGAGTAGCCGCTAATTTCATCGCCCGGTTGTCGCCGTACGCCGAGCAGGCCAGCCAGGCAACGGGCATCCCGGCCCAGTTCCTGTTGGCCCAGGCGGCGCTGGAAACCGGCTGGGGCCGTTCGGAGCCTCGTTTCGCAGACGGGCGGCCGAGTTACAACGTGTTCGGCATCAAGGCCGGACGCAGTTGGACTGGTTCCACGGTGGATGCGACGACCACCGAGTACGTCGGCGGTAGTCCTCAGCGGACCAGCGAGCGCTTCCGCGCCTATGGCTCCTACGCCGAGGCCTTCAACGACTATGCGGCGCTGCTCGCCTCGAACCCGCGCTACGCGGGACTGCTCGGCAGCCGCGACGCCGCATCCTTCGCCTACGGGCTGCAGCGCTCGGGCTATGCCACCGATCCGAGCTACGGAACCAAGCTCGCCCGCATCATCGCCGGCATGCCGCGCGCGGCCTGACCGGCACGTCCTGCCGCTCCCACTGGCACAGACGTTGCTCCTGTTTGGCTGACGCCAGAATTCAATCGGCGCGCATTTTTGCCGATAACCTTGTAGGAGCGCAATGGGATGAGCACGAGCATCGTCAATAACGGACTCACGGGACTGCTCGCCGCCCAGGCGGGCATCCTCACGACCAGCCACAACATCTCCAACGCGACCACGCCCGGCTACAACCGGCAATTGATCGTCCAGACCACCAACCAGCCGATGCAGACCGGCTCGGGGTTCTTCGGCCAGGGCACCAACGTGGCGAACGTGCAGCGCGTCTATAGCCAGTACCTGGCCGGCGCCGTCATGGCCGCGCAGACGCAGGTCGGGGAAATGGATTCCTATCTGGCGCAGGTCCAGCAGATCGACAACATGCTGGCCGACAAGACCGCGGGCCTCAGTCCCGCGCTGTCCGACTTCTTCGCCGGGGTTCAGGGCGTGGCCGCCAATCCGTCGTCGGTGTCGGCGCGCCAGTCGCTGCTGTCCTCGGCCCAGGCGCTCACCGCGCGCTTCGCCACGCTGAACCAGAGCCTCGACGAGCAACGCCAAGGCGTGAACGACCAGATCACCAGCGAGGTCGGCGTCATCAATTCGTACGCCTCGCAGATCGCCCAGGTCAATCAGCAAATCATCATGGCGAACTCCGGCAACAGCTCGCAGCAGCCGAACGACCTGCTCGACCAGCGCGACGAGCTGCTGCAGAAGCTGAACCAGGAGATTCGCGTCACCACGGCCATGCAGAGCGACGGGACGGTGAGCGTATTCATCGGCAACGGGCAGCCGGTGGTGATGAACACCACCGCCTATTCGCTGGTGGCCCAGCCGTCGAAGAGCGACCCGCAGCAAACCGTAGTGGGCGTCAAGGCCATCAACGGCAACATCATCGAACTGCAGCAGAGCATGCTCACCGGCGGCACCCTCGGCGGACTGGTTTCCTTCCTCAACGAATCCCTCGATCCGGCCCAGAACGAACTCGGCCGCATTGCGATCACCCTGGCCACCCAGTTCAATCAGCAGCACGCCATGGGCCAGGACCTGAACGGCAACCTCGGGGGCGACCTGTTCAGCTTCCCGACGGCCACGTCCAGCGGAATGGCCGCCTACATGAACCTCTACGCGAACAAGAACAACACGGGCAGCGGGGCACTGACGGCGCAGGTTGTCCAGAGCGACTATCGCGTGGTCTATGACGGCACCAACTACAGCGTCTACCGGCTGAACGACAACGGAACCCTGATGCCCGCTTCCGCCGGCCTCGTCACCAACACCTTCGCGGGCGGCAGCATCAACGTTGACGGCGTGACCATCACGCTTCCGGCCGCGGGCCTCAGCGCAGGCGACGCCTTCACCATCAAACCCGAGAATCCGACCGCCACGCGCGTGACTGCGGACAGCACCAACAGCGCGGCAGCTGCGGCGACCGCAGTCACCGCGACCCAGGCCGGCGACGGCGCCCTTGCGGCCGACGACTACCGCATCGATTATACCGGCACGGGGCCCACTGGATACATGGTTACGCGGCTCTCCGACAACACCGTGCTGACGCCCACGGTCAACAACTTTCCGCCGAACTCCATCACGTTCGAAGGCGTCACCGTGCATTTCACCGGTTCGCCCAACGTCGGCGACAGCTTCGTGCTGCAACCGACGCGCAACGCCGCGCGCGATATCACCGTGAATATTTCCGATACCGCGCTGATCGCGGCTGGCGATCCCTTCCGCACGCGGGTTGACACCTCCAACACCGGCACCGGGACGATCGACGCGGGCAGCATGACCGTTCTCGACCCCGCTTCCATCCCTCTTCCCGGCCAGGTGACGCTGACCTACAACAGCGGGGCAAACACCTGGTCGGTGACCGGTCCGGCGCCGTGGAACGGGCTCACCATTCCGAGCGCCAATTTCACGGCCGGGCAGCAGAACGTGATCGATCTCAAGGGCATCCGCTTTACCCTGTCCGGCACGCCGCAGAACGGCGACAGGGTCTACCTGGAGCCGAACACCAGCGGGGTTTCCGACAACCGCAACGCCCAGGCGCTCGGCGCCTTGCAGACGTCGCGCCTGATGGAAGGGAATTCGGCCACCTACCAGGAAGCCTATGCCCAGATCGTCAGCGAGGTCGGCAACAAGACCCGCGAGGTGACGGTCACCGGACAGGCCCAGCAGTCGCTCGCGAACCAGGCAAGCGACGCGGTGCAGCAGCTTTCCGGCGTCAATCTCGACGAGGAGGCCGCGAACCTCATCCGCTACCAGCAGGCCTACCAGGCGTCGGCGAAGATGATCGACGTCGGCAGCAAGCTTTTCGATACCTTCCTGTCGGCGATCGGCTAGGAGAATCACCATGCGCATCAGCACCTCGATGATCTACGACACGGGCCTCCGGTCGATCAACGACCAGACCGCCAGCATGCTCCACACGCAGCAGCAGCTGTCGTCGGGGCGGCGCGTCGTCACGCCGGCGGACGATCCGGTGGCCGCCGCGCGCGCGCTGGTGGTGACCGAGGCGCAGGACATCAACACCCAGTTCGGCACCAATCAGAGCTCGGCCAAGGAGGCACTGTCGCTGGAAGAGTCGCAGATGTCCGTCCTCAACGACATCATCACGCGGGTGCGCGAACTCGCGGTCCAGGGCGGGGATGCGGCCTTGTCCCAAAGCGACCTGCGCAGCATCAGCGACGAATTGCGCTCGCGCTTCGACGAACTGACCGGCATCGCGAACGCCACGGATGCCAACGGCGACTACATCTTTTCGGGAAACATGGGCGGCACCAAGCCGTTCGGGGCGAACGTCGACAACCTGCTGGCGGGTGGCGGCGACGTCACCTATTCGGGCGACTACGGCCAGCGCAACCTGCAGGTCTCGCCGACGCGCTTCATCCAGACGAGCGACTCCGGCGCCGACATCTTCACCCAGGTGCGCAACGGCAACGGCAGCTTCGTCACCGACTACAACGGGAACAACACCGGCTCGGGCGTCATCGATGCCGGCAGCGTGACCAACACCGCCACCTGGAACGCGCTGGCCGACAAGAACTATTCGGTCAACATCTGGGTGGACGCGACGGGCGTCGCCGGCACCGCGGGTACGACGTATTACGACATCGTCGACAGTACGACGGGCAACTCGATGCTGACGGGGGCCGCTGCCGCGAATCCGCCGACCACCGCGGCGCAGTTCCAGTCCTTGCGCAAGTACTACGACAACCAGACCATCCAGCTGAGCAGGCAGACCGGCGATCCGGGACCGGCATTCGACCTGGGCGGCAACGTCACCATTACCGGCACGCCCGCCAACGGCGATCAGTTCACCATCGCGCCGAGCACGACGCAAAGCGTCTTCAAGACCATCTCGAACCTGATCGGCGCGCTCGAGAACAAGCTGGCAAACCCAACGAAGTCGGGCTCCGCCGCGCTCGCCAACGAGATCGCCCAGACGCTGACCAATCTCGACCAGGCGAACGACAACGTGCTGCGCGTGCGTTCCGGCATCGGCGCACGGCTCAACGAACTCGACTCGCTGTCCGGCGTGAACCAGGATCTCAATCTCCGCTATTCGGAGACGCTGTCGAACCTGCAGGACGTCGACTACGCCAAGAGCATCAGCAACCTGATGCAGAGCCAGACGAGCCTGGACGCTGCGCAGAAGTCCTACCTCAAGGTGACGCAGCTCGGCTTGTTCAACTATCTGTGACGGAGCGGGCGACATGAAAGTGCGGCGACTGGCAGCGGGTTTCCTGTGTTCGATGCTGGTCGGCTGTGCGGGCACTCGGCTGCCGACGCAGCTCAACGGCAACCTGCCTCGCACGGGCACCATCGTCCCGAACACCACGCTAAAAATCGCACCTTCCCTCTCCGTCCAGCTGGAGAAGGTCGTCTACTGGGGCGTCTATGCCGGCGTCGCCTACCTGATCCTCGATCCGTGGGCGCCCAACTGGGAGATCGAGCAGGCCCAGTTTCCCGAAGGCCTCTATCACCTGTCGCTGCACATGAAGCGCGTCTATTCGGGTGGTGCCGGGGAGGCGCGCGTCGTCTTCCAGCATCGGGCCAAGGACTTGATGCGCGAAAACGGCTACGACGGCTACGAAATCCTCGAGTACAGCGAAGGTCTCGACTCCTCGGTGCTCGGCTCGCAGCGCACCGCCGAGGGCGTCATTCGCCTGACCAAGTCCTACCAGGCGGACTCGTAGGTCCTAGGCACCGGCGGCTTTCATGATGGCCGTCATCGCCATGAAGCTCTGGTCGAACAGGCGTTCGAGGGCGGCGGCGAAGTAGGGCAGAGAGATCGCGATGACCGCGAAGCCGGCGAAGATCGTCACCGGGAAACCGATGGCGAAGAGGTTGAGCTGCGGCGCCACGCGCGAGAGGACGCCCATCGCCACGTTCGTAATCAGCAGCGCCGTGATGAGCGGCAGCGCCAGCAGCACGCCCGCGGTGAACATCGTCGCCCCCCAGGCTGCCGCGGTGGTGAGGCTGGCGGCGGCGAACATGGGCGTGGCCGACACCGGCAGCAGCGTGAAGCTCTGGGCCAGCAGCGAGAGCATCAGCAGATGGCCGTTGAGCGCGAGGTAGATCAGCGTCGCCAGCAGCGACAGGAATTCGCTGACCACCGGGGCCTGCGACGAACTGGTCGGATCGTAGAAGACGGCAAACGACAGGCCCATCTGCAGGCCGATCAGCTGGCCCGCGACGTCGACGGCGGCGAAGGCGATGCGCAGGGCAAAGCCGATCAGCATGCCGATGACCGTTTGTTGTGCCAGCACCGCGAGACCAAGCCAGGAGCCGACCTGGATCGCAGGCATCGGCGGCAGCGCCGGGATGAGGGCCAGCGTTATCGCGACGCCGAGGACCAGCTTGATGCGCTCGGGCAGCGATATGTTGCTGAACACCGGCGCCACCGAAATCAACGCCAGCACGCGCGCCAGCGGGAAAACCAGCATCGCCAGCCAGGCGTCGAGCTGGGCCGAGCTGACGGAGATCATCCGATCATGCCGGGGATGGCCTCGAACAGCCGCCGCATGTAGTCGGTCATCACGGTAATCATCCAGGGGCCGCCGATGACAAGGACGCCGAAGATCACCACGACCTTGGGCACGAAGGAGAGCGTCGCCTCGTTGATCGAGGTGGCTGCCTGGAAGATGCTGATGAGCAGGCCGGTGGCCAGGGCGGCGATGAACAGCGGCGCCGAGACGATCAGCATGACCTCGACGGCCTGGCGGCCGATTTCGACGACGGTGGCGGGGGTCATTCGATGATTCCTTATCCGAAACTGCGCACGAGCGAGGCGATGATGAGGTTCCAGCCGTCGACCAGCACGAACAGCATGATCTTGAACGGCAAGGCCACGATCACCGGCGACATCATCATCATCCCCATCGACATGAGCACCGAAGCGACCACCATGTCGATGATGAGGAAGGGAATGAACACGATGAAGCCGATCTGGAAGGCAGTCTTCAGTTCGGACGTGACGAAGGCGGGAATCAGGACGCGCATCGGAATCTTGTCGGCGGATTCCGGCTTGGGCTGGTTGGCGACCTTGGTGAACGTCGCGAGGTCCGCGTCGCGCGTCTGCCGCACCATGAAGGCGCGCAGCGGCACGGCGCCGCGGTCGAGCGCCTCCATGAAGCTGATCTTGTTCTCCGATAGCGGCAGGTAGGCGTCGGTGTAGATCTTCTCGCCCACCGGAGCCATGATGAAGAAGGTGAGGAACAGCGCGAGGCCCAGCAGCACCTGGTTGGGCGGCGAGGTCTGGGTGCCGAGCGCCTGGCGCAGCAGGCCGAAGACGATGATGATGCGCGTGAAACTGGTCATCATCAGCAGCATCGCCGGCAGGAAGGTCAGGCTGGTCAGCAGCAGCAGGGTCTGGATCGACAGCGACCACTGGGTGCCGCCGCCGGGCGCGGGGGAGCTGGTCAGGGCCGGCAGGGCCTGGGCCAACGCCAGCGACGGCAGCCCCATCGCCGCCAGTACGGCGAGCAGCTTGAGGGATGCCGGGAAACGGGATTCAGGCGCGTGGGCCACGGCCACGTTCCGTCATCTGCTTGAGCCAGCCGGCGAAGTCGCGGGCGGTATCGGCGGCGCTCGCGGCCGGCGGGAGTTCCTGCCGGGGCACTTCGGCGAGCGTCGAAACCTGGCCCTGGGCGACCCCGAGCACCAGCCAACTGGAGCCGATTTCGAGCAGTACGACGCGCTCGCGGGGACCGACGGGGATGCCGGCGACTACGCGCATCAGGCCGGAACCCGGGCCGCGTGGGACCGAAAGGCGCTTGAGCACCCACAGCGTGCCGAACAGCATGGCGAGGACGACGCCCAGTCCGAGCAGCATCTGGATGATGCTGCCGCCGGTGTCGGGCAGCGCCGCGGTTTCCGCCCAGGCGGCTTGCGCGGGCAGCAACAGCAACGGGATGGAGGTCGAGACGCGCATGGCACACCCTGCACTTCAGGTGCCGCCAGAATAGTGACCGTGCTCCGGCGGCGATCGCCGGAGCACGGGCAAAAAATCGGGGTTCTTCAGCGAACCCGCGTCAGCGATGGACCTTACGCATCCGCTCCTGCGGCGTGATGATGTCGGTCAGCCGGATGCCGAACTTGTCGTTCACCACCACCACCTCGCCCTGCGCGATCAGCGTGCCGTTGACCAGCACGTCCATCGGCTCGCCCGCCAATCCGTCGAGCTCGACCACCGAACCGTGGGCGAGCTGCAGCAGGTTGCGGATCGAGATCTTGGTGCGGCCGAGTTCGACCGTCAGGTTGACCGGGATGTCGAGGATCAGGTCGAAGTCGCCGCTGCCGGCCTTGGGCGCAGCCCCGCCGGAGAGCTCGTCGAAGATCTTCGCGGGCTGGGGTTCGGGCGCGGCGGCCGGTGCCGCCGCATCGGCGACGCTCTGTTCGTTGAGCGCGGCGGCCCAATCGTCTTCGGAGATCTGGTTTTCCTGCTCGTCGCTCATGGCGGCTCCTATGCTTCAGCTTCCTGTCCGAGGAAGCGCTCGACCCTGACGGCGTACTGGCCGTTGCGCACCCCGTAGCGGCATTCCATCACCGGAATGCCGTCCACCGTGGCCTTGACCGTATTCCCGATGTCCACGGGCACCACATCGCCGACCTTGAGGTTGACGATGTCGCCCAGCGTGAGATTGGCTTGTGCCAGCGCCACCTTCAGCTCGACCTCGGCGGTGCGCAGCTGGCTGGCCAGCGTGCCGGTCCAGCGCCGGTCGGAGCCGGCCTGCTCGCTGTGCATGGTGCTGTAGAGCACGTCGCGGATCGGCTCGACCATGGAATACGGCAGGCACAGGTGCATTTCGGCGGAATTGCCCGTCAGCTCGATGGTGAACGTCACGGCCACGACGATTTCGGACGGCGTGGCGATGTTGGCGAACTGCGTGTTCATCTCCGAGCGGACGTATTCGAACTCGATCTTGTAGACCGGTTCCCAGGCCTTCTGGTACTCGTTGAAGAAGACGTTCAGCAGCCCCTGGATGATCCGCTGTTCCGTGGGCGTGAAGTCGCGCCCCTCTACCCGGGTGTGGAAACGGCCATCACCGCCGAACATGTTGTCGACGACGAGGAACACCAGGTTGGGATCGAACACGATCAGGCCGGTGCCGCGCAGCGGCTTCACGGTGACCAGGTTGAGGTTGGTCGGCACCACCAGGTTGCGGATGAACTCGCTGTACTTCTGCACGCGGATCGGTCCGACCGAGATCTCGGTGCTGCGGTGCATGTAGTTGAACAGCCCGATGCGCAGCAGGCGGGCGAAGCGCTCGTTGATGAGCTCGAGCGTCGGCATGCGGCCGCGCACGATGCGCTCCTGGCGGCCGAGGTCGTAGCTCTTGACGCCGCCGGTCTCCTCCTGGACCGGCTCCTCGTCGGCCTCGCCGGTGACGCCCTTCAGCAGGGCGTCGACCTCTTCCTGGGAGAGAAAGTCCTGGCTCATGCCGGAATTCCGCGAGTGGTCGGGTGATCGTTCACTGGATGATGAATTGGGTAAACAGCACCGCCTGGACGGAATCGTCGGCGGCCGCCGTATCGCTCGGCTCGGCCGCGGCTTCCTCGCCGCCCTTGCCCTTCGCCTTGGTCTTTGGACCGTCGATGATCACGTTGATTGCATCGCGGATCTCGTTGGACAAGCGCTGCACGCCCTGCGGGGTGGAGATGTCGGACGGCTTCTTGCCGGACAGGATCAGCAGCACCCGGTGGCGGATCGCCGGCGAATACTGCTTGACCCGTTCGCCCGCGGGCGCGTCGATCACCTGCAATTCGGTGGTCGCCTGAACATAGGTCTCCTGCTGTGGATCGGATTGCAGCTTCACGGTGAACGGGTCGAACTTGACGAAGACCGGCGGCGCGTCCGGGTGGTCCTTCTTGGCCTTGTGCACCTTCTCGGTCCTGGCGCCGCCGTCGTCCGCCTCGTCGTCTTCGGCGGCGGGCTTCTTCTTCAGCGCGAAGTACGCGCCGGCGCCGCCCAGCACCAGCACCAGCACGCCGATGATGATGAACAGGAGCAGCTTGCCTTTCGGCTTCGCCGCCGCT
This sequence comes from Rhodocyclaceae bacterium, assembly GCA_036391735.1. Classification (GTDB taxonomy): domain Bacteria; phylum Pseudomonadota; class Gammaproteobacteria; order Burkholderiales; family Rhodocyclaceae; genus Nitricoxidireducens. The sequence goes on along the minus strand of DASVZI010000147.1, from coordinate 43,384 downwards.
TCACCGCCTTCGGCTTCGGATTTCTTTTCGGCCATGCATCACTCCTGTCAGGCTACCGTGCATTCTAGGCGAAGGTGTCGACGAGCCCGTTCCCCATTCGCAGCGCCGCCGCGGCGCTTGCGCCCTGCACGCTGCCGGAGACCGATGCCGCGATCCCCACGCCCGATGAATTTCCGCGCCCGGAATTATCGCCGTTTTCGCGGCTTCCCGGCGGCTGCTGGAAGGACTCCGCGCCGACCTGCGCCTGGCCCAGCGTGATCCCCGCATCCTGCAGGACTTCCCGCAGGCGCGGCACGGCGTTCTCGAGGGCATCGCGAACCACCGGATTCGGCGACACGAAAGTCGCGCTCGCCTGGTCGCCCTTCATCGATATCGAGACTTCGATGCGCCCGAGCTCGGGGGGATTGAGAACGAGATCGGCGCGCGATTCGTGCTTGCCGACCATCCACGTGAGCTTGTCGCCCATCTCCGTTTCCCATCCGCGCGTTCCGACCGGAGATTGGACATGCTCCGTGGGGATAGTGGCGACGGTGCCGGCATGCGATGGGGCAGGCTGCGCATTGATCGGTGCCGACTGTTGCTGGGCCGCTGCGGCCATGGCAGATGCAAAATCGGTTTTCGATTCTGCCGGTGCGGCGCTGCTTGCCGCGCCACGGGCGTCGGCGGCAAGATTTTCCGCTGCCTTGGCTGCCGTGCCGGTGTCCGGCAGGGCCCGCGAACCGCCCGCGGTGGCCGCTTCTGGCGCCGGATGGGTCGCCGGGACTGGGTTGGCGAGGCCCGGCAACAGTGGCGCCGCAAGCGTGGCGGGGTTCGCCTCGTCGTCCTCTGTCGACTTCTTGGCCTTGGCCGTTCCTGCTGCGGCTTCCGGTTGCGCGACGGCTTCTCCCTGGCTCGGCTGCGCGATGCCCGCCAACATCTGGGCGATCAGCGCGAGGCTGTCAGGCACGGCCGCCGGCTGGGCGTTGGCGCCTGCGGCATCGGACTCCGGCTTGGCGGACGGCGTCTGCGCCGCGGCCGTCTTGTCCGCCGCATTGGCAGGCTTGTCCTGCTGGGCCTGGTTGTTCATCTGGTGCTGCAGCACCGTCGCGAAGGGCTGTTCGGGTGCGGAGGAAGCTGCAGCATTTTGCGATGCGCCAGCCGCAGCGTTGGCCTGAGCCTGCGGTGCGACGACCGGACTGGGGCTGGCTGCGACGTTCAATTGCGGCATGGAAGATCCTTTGGGCTCCGTATGACGCGCGTCACGCAAGAGCCATGCCATCGGACTCCGAGGCCGGGCCGACCGTCGGCCCATCGATGCTACTCGCTGCGCTTGTGGCGCGTCGCGCTGTGTTCGTCGGTCGCCTTCTGTTCCTGCCGCTGTTCGGCGTAATCGAGCCGGGCCTGGTGGCGCTGGGCGAGGGTGTCGAAAGCCGTCACCTTGCCGCGCCGTTGCAGCCATTCCTGCTGGCCGGCGCTGGTGCGGCGCTCCGACGCCGCGACCATGTCGGTCGCCTGGCTCACGGCGGCGTCGAGGCGGGCGAGGAATGCCTGGTAGTTCCGCCAGGCGTCCAATCCAATGCCGTCCTTGGCGGCCGCCAGGAATCGCGTCCGGTATTCCTCGCGATACTGCAGCAGCATGTCGAGTCGCTGCTTCGCCTCCTGCTGGCTGGCGATGAATTCGCCGAGACGGCGCGTCGCCTCGTCGAGCTGGAGCTGCGAGAGGTCGAGCAGGATCTGCAGGGGGAAGTCCTGGGCCATTGAGGGAGCCGGCGGCGTGCGAGCGCTTGAATCGATATTAGGTCATCGGGCGCCGCGATTCTACGCGGCGCCGAAGATCGCGCGCAATGCGGCGACGCTGGCCGCGTAGTCGGAACGCTCGTCGATGCGCTGCTGCAGGAAGCGCTCCAGCAGCGGATAGAGGGCGATGGCGCGATCGAGCAGGGGATCGGAACCCTTTGCGTAGGCGCCGACCGCCAGCAGGTCGCGCGAGCGCTGGTAGCGCGAATAGAGTTGCTTGAAGGCGCGGATCAATTCGAGGTGATCCGGCGCCACAAGATTGGTGAGGGCGCGCGAGATCGACTGCTCGATGTCGATGGCCGGGTAGTGGCCGCTGTCGGCCAGGCTGCGAGACAGCACGAAGTGTCCGTCCAGGATGGCGCGTGCCGAGTCTGCGATCGGGTCCTGTTGGTCGTCGCCTTCGGCGAGCACGGTGTAGAAGGCCGTGATGGAGCCGCCCCCGGTCGGCCCGTTGCCGGCGCGCTCGACGAGCTGCGGCAGGCGGGCGAAGACGGAAGGCGGGTAGCCGCGCGTCACCGGCGGCTCGCCGATCGCCAGGGCGATTTCCCGCTGCGCCATGGCGTAGCGCGTCAGCGAATCCATGATGAGCAGCACCTGCTTGCCCTCGTCGCGGAAATGCTCGGCCACGGTGGTGGCGTAAGCCGCGCCTTGCAGCCGCATGAGCGGGCTGACGTCGGCCGGCGCGGCGATCACCACCGAGCGCCGCAAGCCTTCGCCGCCGAGGTTTTGCTCGATGAACTCCTTCACTTCACGGCCGCGCTCGCCGATCAGGCCGACCACGATGACCTCGGCGGCCGTGTAGCGCGCCATCATGCCGAGCAGCACGCTCTTGCCTACGCCGGAGCCGGAGAACAGGCCGAGCCGCTGGCCGCGGCCGACGCTGAGCAGGCCGTTGATGGCGCGGATGCCGACGTCGAGGCTGTGCTCGATGGGCGCGCGCGCCAGCGGATTGATCGGCCGGCTCACCAGCGAGCGTGACTGCTTGGCGTCCAGCGGGCCGAGTGCGTCGAGCGGGCGGCCGTTGGCATCCACCACGCGGCCGAGCAGCTGTTCGCCGACGGGCAGGTGCTTGGCGCGGTCGAAGGCGCGCCGGCGGCGCTCGCCGGCCTTGTCCAGCCGCGGCGGCGGCGGCTTGAACTCCAGCGGGACGACTTGCGCGCCGGGCGCCAGGCCGTGCACGTCCTCGGTCGGCATCATGAACAGCTTCTCGCCGTTGAAGCCCACCACCTCGGCTTCGACGGGGCTGCCGCCGGGCACGAGAATCCGGCAACCGGAACCGAGCGGGAGCTTGAGCCCGGCGGCCTCCATCACCAGGCCGTTGACGCGCGTGAGGCGACCGGAAAGCTGGAACGGGTTGATGGGCGCGAGTTGCTCGCGGCTCGAGGAGAGCAGGCGGCGCCACCCGGCGACGCTCTCGTTCACGCTTCCGTCGCCGGCTTCCATGCGTCTTCCAGTCCGAGTCCTTCGAGCGTGCGGCGCCAGCGCGTGGCGACGCTGGCATCGACGCTGCTGCCGCCGGCCTCGATGCGGCAGTCGCCGCGTTCCATGCGCGCATCTTCCAGGATGCGGTGGCCGAAGTGCGCCAGCTGATCGCCGAGATAGGTTCGCGCGAGCGCGGCATCCTCGGGATTCAGGTGGAGCGTCGCATGCTGATGGGGGATTTGTTCGAGGGCCTCGCGCACGACGCCGACCAGGGTCTCCGGATGTGCTTGGATCTCGTGGCGCACCACCTGCCGCGCGAGCTCGACGGCCAGGGCGAGCAGTTCGTCGCCCACGGCGGCATCGAGTTGCGCCAGCGCCGTATCGAGCCGGCCGGCCAGCCGGGCGAAGCGGGCCGCCTCCTCGCTGGCCTTCTTCTGGCCCTCCTCGTATCCGCTGCGCGTTCCTTCCTCGAGCCCCTGCCGGCGCCCCTGTTCCTGAGCCTCCTGATAGATGCGCTCGATCTCCTCGGCAGTCGGCAGCACCACCTCGGGGGCGGCCGCCGGCGCTGCCGGCTTGTCGGCGGGCTTGGCCGGCGCGTCGAAGTCCGCCAGTTCCCAGCGCTCCCAGGCGGTAAGTTGACCTTTGTCTGCGGACATATGCTGTCAGGCGTCCTAGACCATCTGGTCTTCGCCGCCCTTGCCGCCCAGGATGATCTGGCCTTCGTCTGCCAGGCGGCGGGCGATCTTGAGGATCTCCTTCTGCTCCGCTTCGACCTCGGACAGCCGCACCGGGCCTTTCGCCTCGAGGTCCTCGCGCAACATCTCGGCGGCGCGCTGCGACATGTTCTTGAAGATCTTCTCGCGCAGCTCCGGCGGCGCGCCTTTGAGCGCGACGATGAGCGAATCGGACTGGACCTCGCGCAGCAGCAGCTGGATGCCGCGGTCGTCGACGTCGAGCAGGTTCTCGAAGACGAACATCTCGTCCAGGATCTTCTGCGCGAGGTCCGGATCGTACTCGCGGACGTTGTCGATGATCGAGGTTTCGACCTGCTGGCCGACGAAGTTGAGAATTTCCGCGGCGTGGCGCGTGCCGCCCATCGCCGCCTTCCGGATGTTCGACGCCGAACCCGACAGCAGGCGCATCAGCGCGTCGTTGAGTTCCTTGAGCGCCGTCGGCTGCACGCCGTCGAGGGTGGCGATGCGCAGCAGCACGTCGTTGCGCAGGCGATCGGAAAACAGCTTGAGGATCTCGCCGGCCTGGTCGAACTCGAGGTGGACGAGGATCGTGGCGATGATCTGCGGATGCTCGTTCTTGATGAGGTCGGAGACCGTGGCCGCGTCCATCCACTTGAGGCTCTCGATGCCGGCCGTGTCGCCGCCCTGCATGATGCGGGAGATCAGGTTGGCGGCGCGGTCGTCGCCCAGCGCCTTGGTCAGCATGGCGCGGATGGCGCCCTCGTCGACTGAGAACGGGCCGCCGGCCGCCGTCTGCGTGTGCAGCTTGTCGAGCACGGCCTCGATGCGGTCGCGCGGCACCTGCTTGAGCGCGGTCATGGCGTGGCCGAGCTTCTGGACTTCCTTCGGCCCGAGGTTCTTCAGGACGGCGGCGGCGTCGTCCTCGCCCAGGGACAGCAGCAGGATCGCGCTGTCCTCTATGCCTTCATCGGGGTTCGCTGCTGCCACCGACCCACTCCTTGATTACATTGGCGACGATGCGCGGATCCGTGCGGGCAAGCTCGCGCGCCTGCTGCAGCTTCGTGTCGTAGTCGCCGCCGCGCATGCCGATCTCCTCCGCGGTGTGCGCCGCTTTCGCTTCCCTTGCGCGGTGCGCCTCGGCCCGCTTCGCCGCTTCGATGATCTCGGTCCATACCGATTTCAGTATCTTGGTCCACACCAGGTAGGCGATCAAGGCGATCAGCAGGTACTTGCCGATGTCGCGCGCCATGCCCAGCACCTCGGGGTCCTTCCAGAGCGGCAGCGACGGGATCGCCTCCTTCTCCTGCGGCTGGAACGCCACGTTGGCGACATTCACGGAATCGCCGCGCTCCTGGTTGAAGCCGACCGCCTCGCGCACCAGCGCGTTGATCTGCTTCATCTCCGCGTCGGTCAGCGGAATCTGCTTGCCCGGCTTGCCGTCCTTCTCGGGTCCCTTCTTCTGGTTGACCACGACGCCGACGGAAAGTCTCCGCACCACGCCGGGCACGCCCTTGGTGTGGCGCACCGTCTTGTCGACCTCGTAGTTGACCGTGGCGTTCTTGTTGAAGTTGACCGGCGCGTTGTAGGAGATCTGCGCGTTGGCGGTGCCGGGCGGGGCACCCGTGGTCGGGCCTGCGTTGGGGGCGGGCGGGGTGGTCAGCGGCGCGGTCGCCGGTACCGGCGGCTGGTTGGTGAGCGCGCCGGGCACGCCGACGGCGTTGGCCGTGGTGTTGCTGCTTTCGCTGGTCTGCTGACTGCGGATGGCGGCATCCGGCGCCGGGTTCGGCCGGTACGTCTCGGCGACCTGCTCGATCGACGAGAAGTCGATGTCGGCCGCGACTTGCGCGCGCACGTTGCCTCCGCCGACGACGGGGCCGAGGATGGCTTCGATGCGCTTGACGTAGTCGGCCTCGACTTCACGCACGAACTTTATCTGCGAGGGATCGAGGCCGGCGATGCGCAGCGCGTCCGGCTGCTGCGAAACCAGTTTGCCGTCCTGGTCGATGATGCTGACATCGCCGGTCGAGAGCTGCGGCACCGAGGCGGCGACCAGGTGCACGATGCCAGCCACCTGGGCGGGATCGAGCACGCGGCCCGGATAGAGCTGCACCATGACCGAGGCCGAGGGCTTCTGCTCGTCACGCAGGAAGGCCGTCTGTTTCGGGATGGCGAGGTGTACGCGTGCGGCCTGCACCGCGGAGAGCGACTGGATGGTGCGGCCGAGCTCGCCTTCGAGCCCGCGCTGGTAGGCAATCTGCTCGGCGAACTGGGTGGTGCCGAGCTTGAGGTTTTCCATCAGTTCGAAGCCGACCTGGCCGCCCTTCGGAAGGCCTTGCGATGCCAGCCGCAGCCGCACCTCATGGACCTGGTTGCTCGGAACCAGGATGGCGCCGCCGCCCTCCGAGAACTTGTAGGGCACGTTCTGCTGCTGCAGCGCCGTGATGATCTGCCCACCGTCCTTTTCGGAAAGATTGGAGAACAGGACGCTGTAGGAAGGCTCCCGCGACCAGAGCAGGGCGCCGACGATCAGCGCGATGGCGAGAGCGAGGGCGCCGATGCCCATCGCCTTCTGGCGGACGGGCAGACGATTGAATGCTTCGAGGCTGAAAGGAAATGCCGCTGCTTCTTCTGCCATAGGTTTGAGGTATCCGGATGCTCGCGCATTGTGGTCCGGGCCAGCAAGAGGTGTACCCGCAAGAAGCGGCAATATTTGCCGCTATTTCGGAAGTTGTTGATCTAGCTGTAATCTGCCATCATGAGGTGCCTATGGCTATCGCCGAATCCCGCACCGAACCCGCTGTCCCCGCCGAGTCCGAGAGGCTCGCCGAGGCATTCCGCATCTTCAACCAGGCGTCCGAGGAGCTTGCGGGCACCTACAAGATACTCCAGTCGCAGGTCACGCGGCTGACGGCGGAGCTTGCGGCCGCCAACGCCGAGACGCAGCGGCTGCGTGCCGAGGCGGAACGCAACGAGCGGCTCGCCGCCATGGGCGAGATGGCCGCCCAGCTGGCGCACCAGCTGCGCACGCCGCTTGCCGCCGCGCTGCTCTACGCCGGCAATCTCGAAAATCCCGACCTGCCGGAGGCCTCGCGCACCGTCATCGCGCAGAAGACGGTGGCCCGGCTCAAGCACCTCGAGCACCTGATCCAGGACATGCTGCTGTTCGCCCGGGGCGAAGTCCTTGGCCGCGAGACGTTCACGGTGGGCGAGCTGGTGGCCGAACTGGCCCATACTTTCGAACCCCTGGCGCGCAGCCGGGGCGTGCACTTCGAAGTGGCCTCCGACCATGCGGAAGCCTCCGTTACCGGCAACCGCAAGGCCCTGGCGGGCGCGCTCACCAACTTGCTGGAAAACGCCCTGCAGGCCGTGGACGCCTCGAACGGCCGCATCGTGCTCGCCGTACGGCGGACCGAATCGCACTGGCTGTTCTCCGTGAAGGACAACGGCCGCGGCATGGCCCCGGACGTCGTGGCACGCCTTTTCCAGCCCTTCTTCACCACGCGCCACGAGGGCACCGGCCTTGGGCTCGCCATCGCCCGCGGCGTCGCGCGCGCGCACGGCGGCGGTATCGACGTCGTTTCCGAGCCGGGAGCTGGCACGGAATTCCTAATGACAATCTCCCCGGGCCTCGAAGCCCGCACCGCGGAATAGACAATGTCACAAACCATGAACATCCTGGTCGTCGAGGACGACGACGCCTTGCGCGACGCGCTGCTGGTAACGCTGGAAGCGGCCGGCCACCACGCGGTGGGCGCCGACGGCGGCCCCGCGGCGCTCGCGGCCATCGAGCGCGAGGCCTTCAGCATGGTGGTGTCCGACTTGCGCATGGCGCCGATGGACGGCCTCGAACTCCTCGCCGAGGTGCGCGTCCGCAAGCCAGGCTTGCCCGTGCTGCTGATGACGGCCTTCGGCGACGTCGACAAGGCCGTGGCGGCCATGCGCGGCGGCGCGTGCGACTTCATGCTCAAGCCATTCGAGCCCAAGACGCTGCTCGACCAGATCGCGCGCTATGCCCAGCCCGCCCGGCCCGAAGCGGACTCCGGCGTCGTCGCCGGCGATCCGCGCACACGGGAACTGCTGCTGCTCGCCGCCCGCGTCGCGCGCACCGACGCCACGGTCATGCTGACCGGAGAGTCGGGCACCGGCAAGGAAGTGTTCGCTCGCTACATTCACGATCAGTCGAACCGCGCGCGCGGCCCCTTCGTGGCCATCAACTGCGCCGCGATTCCCGACAACCTGCTGGAGGCCACGCTGTTCGGCCATGAGAAGGGCGCTTTCACCGGCGCACAGTCGGCCCAGGCCGGCAAGTTCGAACAGGCCAATGGCGGCACCCTGCTGCTCGACGAAATTTCGGAAATGCCGCTCGCGCTCCAGGTCAAGCTGTTGCGGGTGCTGCAGGAACGGGAGGTGGAACGGGTCGGTGCCAAGAAGCCGATCCCGCTCGACATCCGCGTGCTCGCCACCTCGAACCGGGACATGGCTGCGGAAGTGGCGGCGGGCCGCTTCCGCGAGGACCTCTACTACCGGCTCAACGTCTTCCCGCTGCGCATTCCCTCGCTGCGCGAACGGCCGGGCGACATCGTTCCGCTCGCCAAGCATTTCCTCGCGCTGCACGGCACGCGACTCGGCAAGACGGCGAGGCTTGCCGCGTCCGGCGAGGCAAAACTTGCCGCTTATGGCTGGCCGGGGAACGTCAGGGAAATGGAGAATGCCATTCAGCGCGCACTGATCGTCGCGCCGGGCGACGTCATCGAAGGTGAGCACCTGCTCCTGAGCGGGGCCGGCATCGGAGGGGTCAGCATGCAGGGGCCGGGCCGCGAGCCCGTGATGGCGGGTGCCATCGAGACGCCGGAAGGGGCGGTATCGGCCAGTCCCGCGATCCCCGCCAACATGAAGGACCTCGAGCGCGTCCACATCCTGGAAACGCTGGCGAAGGTGGGCGGCTCACGCAAGAAGGCTGTCGAGGCGTTGGGCATCTCGGAACGAACCTTGCGATACAAGCTCAAGCAGTACAAGGACGAGGGCTACCTCTAGAAACTTCGTTTCGGCATGGCGCTTGCTATTAAGTTTTCGACTAGAATCGTCGTAAGAGTCAGGTAGATGGCTGCCTACTGGGTCTGAACAGCAATGGACACGCGAAACGTCGAACAAATGCTTTCCGAGTTGCGCTCGGCGGCTGCCGTGGCGCAAGGCAAGGCCCCGCAGTCCGGCCAGGCGGCGGGCGGTGCCGACTTTTCGCAAGTGCTCAAGACCGCGATCGACCAGGTCAACCAGGCCCAGCAGCAGGCCCAGCAAATGAGCGAGAACTTCGCCAGCGGCCAGGACAACGTCAATCTCCAGGATGTGATGATCAACCTGCAGAAGGCCAACCTGTCCTTCCAGCAGATGGTCCAGGTTCGCAACAAGCTGGTGTCGGCCTACCAGAACATCATGAACATGCCCGTCTGACGGGCGGTTCATTCCCATGCGTTTCTTCAGCTTCGCCGGCGCCATGCTGTTGGCGTTCGCGCTGCCGTGCGCCGCCCAGGGCGTCGATGTCGGCAAGCCGTCGGCGTTCAGGAACCTCGTGCCGGCCGAACAACTCGAGCGGCAGGCGGCCGGCGAGTACGATCAGCTCAAGCGCCAGGCGGCCTCGCGGCGCGCGCTGGCACCCGAGGGTTATCCGCAGTTGCGGCGGCTGCGTGCCATTTCGGAGCGACTGATCCCATTCGCCGGACGCTGGAATCCGCGCGCTGCGAACTGGGGGTGGGAGGTCAACCTGATCGGGTCGAAGCAGATCAACGCCTTCTGCATGCCGGGCGGCAAGATCGCCTTCTACACGGGCCTGCTCGATGCCCTGAAGCTCTCCGACGACGAAGTGGCCATGGTGATGGGACACGAAGTTGCGCACGCGCTGCGCGAGCATGCGCGCGAGCGCATGGCCAAGGGCGAGCTGACGCAGCTGGGCGCGACCTTGCTCGGCCAGTTCGTCGGCGGCGGCCGGTACTCGAGCGCCTTCGATTTCGGCGGCCAGTTGCTTACACTGAAGTTCTCACGCGACGACGAGACCGAGGCCGACGTGGTCGGCCTGGACCTCGCTGCCCGAGCCGGCTACGATCCACGCGCTGCCGTCACGCTTTGGCAGAAGATGATCGCGGCCAACCGCGCAGCGCCGATCCAGTTGCTGTCGACCCACCCTTCGGGACCGAACCGCATCGAGGAAATCGAGCGGCACCTGCCGCAAGTGATGCCGCTGTACGAAGCGGCGCGCCGCGCGCGCTAGAGCAGTCCGCTCTCGCGAGCCTTGCGCTCGCGCTCCACCTTCATGATGTAGCGCTGGATCATCGCCAGCATCGCGCCGCTGGGATTGACGTAGGCGCAGCCGGCGCGCACGACTCGAACCCCGCTGCGCAGTTCGACTTCGAAGACGTTGCGCACCCGCAGATTCATGACGATGGTGCCCACTTCGGGCAGCTCGATGCGGCATTCGGGGAATTCGGCGTCGCGCTCGAACGTCATTCCCTTCGGCACGGCGAGCGCCACTCCTCCGCCGCTGATGTCCACGATGTTCGCCTCGAGCGCCTCGGTGTTTCCCTCGGCGGCCGTCTGCGGGATCAGGCACTTGAGCGGACGCGCTACCGGCAAGGTGAGCCGGAAGAAGTCGCGTCGCTGCAGGCGCAGCACCGCCGAAGGCAGCACCGCGGCGAAGGCTGGGCCGCCTTCGAAACCTACCTGGGTGAGCCGGCCGAGGTCGAACTGGATGCGCACCTTCTCATGGCTGGCGACGCAGTGCAGTTTGTCGGCGTCGAGGGCCTTGCGGTTGGTGCCGGGATCGGCACCGATGTCGAGGATGATCTTCTGCTCGTCGACGTCGAGCAGCGAGGTCAGCAGCATTTCGCGGCCGGCATCGAAGAAGGCCGTGATCAGCGAAACGTCGTCGCGCAGCCGGCGCAGGATTGCCAGGATCTCCTTGGGATTGCGCAGCAGGAACCGCTCGTACTCGCTGGCCTCGAGCAGGCCGGGCTGCCGTTCGGCATCCGGCGCTGCGCCGCCCTCGTTCGATGTCTCTCCCATGGGCGCATTTTACCCTCGCAACGAGGGCCTCAGACCGCGGGAGGCGGCCCGGCTTCGCCCTGCTGTTCGACGCGATAGAGCCAGGCCAGCAGTTCGGCAACGGCGACGTAGAGCTGAGGCGGGATGTGTGCGTCCAGGTCGACCTGCGACAACAGCGCTACGAGTTCGGGCGATTGATGGACGTAGATGCCGTGCTCGCGGGCGCGCCGGATGATTTCCTCGGCGATCAGGCCCCGCCCCTTGGCGATTACCTGCGGCGCAGCGCTGCCTTGCGCGTAAGCGATGGCGACGGCTAGAGAGGCCTTGTCGCTATCCGGCGGCGGGCTCATGTCTTACCGCGAAGGAAAGCAGGGAAAGTCCGGCGGCGTCGAGCGCCGCGGCAAGTTGCGGTGCCGCCTGCTGGAGGTCGGCTGCCGCAGCGCGGTCGGGCGCCACGATGGTCAGCTGAATGCCAGCGCGGGTGAGCTGCAGCGCGGCGTCGACACGCCCCAACCGCGGAGTCTCGAGGCGAAGGTGGGTGCGCCACGAGGCGCGCTCCTCGGCTTCTTCGGGTGCAGCGCCCCGCTCGTCCTCTCGCACGATCTCCCATTCCATCGGTTGGTTGGGCCATGCTTCGCCGTGCCAGACGAGGCGCAGCGTCGCCGCTGCGTCGAGCTGCTGCTGCACGATGGGGCGAAGGGCCTCGGGCACGACGTGCGCGAGACTCGTGTTCTGGCTCGCTGCCTGCCCGGAATCGGCGGCACGCTCACCGCCAAAAAGCGACTGAATCAGCGAACTCTGCGGGGCGTGGCGCAACGCAGGCAAGCTTGCTTCACTGCTCGTTGCGGCCTGGTTGCCGCGCTGTGCGGCCGCGTCGACGGGGACCTGGGCCTGCGGTTCGAGCAGCAATTGCTCGAGGGGCCGCTGGCCTGCCACCCATTGGGCCTGGTGCGCCTCGTAGAACACGCCGCTTTCGGCGATGGCCTTTGCCAGCACGGGCGCCAGGTCGCTGCCGCGCAGCGGCGGTCCCGACAGCAGCGGCTGGCCGCGGTTCAGCGGCGTCGGTTCAGGTGCTTCGCCCTGGGGCAGCAGCAGTTCGCCGATCAATCGGGCGGCCGGACTCAGCGTGGCGTGAGGGTAGGTTTCGCCGGCGGCGGCAGCGACGCCGGCCTGTCCGGCAAGCGTTGCGACGACCGCGCGGGGCGTGCGATCGACAACCACGAGTTCCAGCGTGTCCCCCGCCTTGGCGCCTTCGGGCAGCTGCAGCGTCACGAACTTCCCGGCGACCAGTGCCTTGTATGTGTTCTGCGGCAGGGCCTCCTGGATCCGCGCTGTGAAGGCCTGACCGAGCGTCAGTTCCGGCAGGTCGCCGGGTATCTCCGGGAGCGGCGCGATGGGCTGCGGTTGAGCCGGAAGCTCGTTCTGCAACCGCATTCGGATGCCGGCGTCGGGAGGGATCAGGGCCACGAGTATGCCCCAGGAGGATCAGCGGGCCGGGTGGCGCGCGCGGCCACCGCGATTCAGGCGAAAGGGTTGCCGACGCCGATGCGGTCCGCGCCGTAGGCGGCGTCTATGCGACGCCGATTGTTGGCGGTTTCCAGGAACTTGCGGACATGTTCCATCCAGGGTTCGGTGTGGCGCCGAATCTCTGCATCGTCGTCGAGAATGCGCTGTATCAGGGACGCCCGGACGTTCTTCTCGGCGTCGGTCATATCGGCGATGTCGTCGGTTCCCGACATCAGCGCATCGCGCAGGACGCTGACCGCTTGCTCCAGCGAGACGAGCCGGTCCCAATCCTGGGTGCGGGCAGCCTCGACCATCTTGGCGGAGAGCTCCCCGATTTCTTCGTACTTTTCGATCCGTGCAGCCATTGCAGCCATCGTAGCGGTTATGCCTTGCTGGAGTTAGCGGAAAGAACGGCCGGATCGCTGTCTATTTCCTCCCAGCCGCTCTTGATCTCCCCGAGCAGACGGGCCACTTCGTCGAGAGCGGCGCGATCGTTGCGAAGATTCGCCTGAAGCAGGCGCGTGCACATGTAGTCATAGAGGGCGCCCAGCCGTTCTGCCAGGACGTCGCCGGCTTCGTAGTTCAGGCTGGCCTTGAGGCCGTTGCCGATGATGTCGATCGCCATGGAGATCGACTTGCCCTTCTCGGCGATTCGGTTCTCCGCCATGTAGCCTTGAGCCCGAGAAATGGAGAGCAGGGCCCCATCCATAAGCATCAGGATCAGCTTATGGGGCGAGGCGCTCGCGACCTCGGTTTCGAGTTCGACGTTGCGGTAGTTGGCAGCGGGATTCCGGGGAGTGCCGAACATAAGTCTCTTTCGTGGCTAGCGCCTTCCCTACGCGGTCTTGGCCAGGGCGGACAATTGCTGTGTCAGATAGGTGCTGGTGGAGTTCATCTGCGCGATCGTGGTATCGAGAGCACTGAACTGCGCCCGGTAGCGCGCCTCGATGTCGCTCAGCCTCTTCTGGAGCTGGGTGCGCTGCGCATCGACGCTCTTGACCGAGGCGTTGAGGCCGTCGGTGGCCGAATCGAACAGGCCGCCGCTGCCCACCAGGCCGTTCAGACTGGTGTTGAGCGTGGTACCCAGGGAGGTGGCAAGACTTGCCACCGAGTTGAAGTCGTTGCTGATGGCGGCCTGGAGCTTGGTCGTGTCGACCGCCATGGTGCCATCCTTCTGGAGAGTCACGCCGATCTGGGCGAGGCGCGTGTAGGTTCCGGAAGCGCCCGAGGGAACGGAGCCGAGGACACGGGTGAGCTGGCTCTGGACGGTGAGCAGCGTCGAATTGCCGAGCAGGATGCCAGCCTTCTTGGTGTTCGCATCGTAGCTGCTCATGGCGTGCGCCGAACCCGAGAAGTCGTTGTATGCCTTCGCCAGGGCGTTGAAGGCAGCGACGAGGGAACTCGACTTGTCCTGCGACACCGACAGCGTGGTGTCCGCGGGCGTCGTCGCCGTGTCCTTCAGCGTCAGGGTGACGCCGGTGATCGCGTTGGCAATGGTATTGCTGGTGCTCGTGATCGGAACGGAATTGATGGTCAGCGAGGCGTCGGTTGCGGCCTGCGTCTGGGTCATGTTGCCGGTGTTCGTCGATGGGTCGTATGCAAAATCGGCGATGGTCCCCGTGATCTTCATTGCGTCCTGGGTGCCGGTGCTGTTGCTCGTCAGCATCAGGTAGGCGCCGCTGGTTCCGCTGACGATCGTCGCGGACACGCCTGCATTGGCGTTGTTGATGGCCGTGGCGACACCCGCCAGGGTGTTGTTGGTCGAGTCGATGGTGACGGTGATGGGGCCGGTTCCGGTCTTGTCGGTGAACGCGCCGCCGCTGCCGACGCCGCCTGCAACGGAGCCGCGCTCGATGACGATGGTTCCGGTGCTGACGGCTGCCGTGGAACTGCTGTATACACCCGAACGGGTCTGGTGGGACTTCGCGGCCGTCGTCACATGAAGGCTGTAGTTTCCTGCCACGGCGCCGGTGCCCGCCGTCGCCGTTGCGACGGAGGAGTCCGCGACGTTGGCGGTGTAGCTGGCGAATTTGGTCGTGCTCGTCTGGCCGATGCCGAGCGTGAAACTGGAAAGGGCCGACTGCAAGGACGAGAGACTGCCCTTGAGGGAGCCCAGCGCGGAAATCTTGGCCTGATAGCTCGCTTCCTGCGTATCCAATGCGGTCAGCGGCTGGGATTCGACGGCCATCAGCTTGGTCAGCATGCCGTTGAGGTCCAGGCCCGAACCTATACCGAGGGAAGAAATCGTCGCCATGAGAATCTCCGGATGAATCAAAGCGCGTCCGCGACGCAGCTCTTGGAATTGTCTACGGCCGCTTGCCGCAAAGCTGAAGACCAATCAAGTTATAGCAGAGTTCGTGCCTGCGAAAACGTCGCAGAAAAGAAACGGGCCCACCCTTGCGGGTGAGCCCGTGCGTTGCGTGCTTGGCGTCGCGTCAAGCCCGTTGCCGGAGCAGTAGCCCTTTGAGCTGGTCAATGTCCTTGGCCAAGGCAAGCGCTTCTTCGCTCGGAATCTGGCGGATCAATTCGCCGGTCTGACCGTCGGTGATGCGGGCCACCACGTCTCCGCTGCTGTCGTCTATCGAGAAGCGGAGATTGGCGGCCGATGCGGATTCGACCTTGACCTTGATCGCCTGGAGCGCCTTCTGGACATCTGCAGGACTCGGCTGCTGCGGTTGCGCCGACTGGGACTTGACCGCCGCCGCCGACGCCACGTCCCTGCCCGAGCCCGTTTGAGCGGGCTGGACGACGGGCGCCGTGGCGCTTCCGATGGTCGGTACGGTCATGTCATTCTCCTAGTCTGGGAACCGGGGCCGGGAATCTGCTTCCCGGCCCCGGTACTCAGCCTCTAGTCAGCCTAGCGGAGCAGCGTCAGCACTTGTTGCGGCAGCGAGTTCGCTTGCGCCAACATCGCCGTGCCGGCCTGTTGCAGGATCTGGGCGCGGCTCAGGTTGGTGGTTTCCGTCGCGAAGTCCGTGTCCTGGATCCGGCTACGCGCGCCGCTCAGGTTCTCGGACGTCGCCTGCAGGTTGGAGATGGTCGCGCTGAAGCGGGACTGGACGGCGCCCATCCGGGCACGAAGTCCGTTCACCACCGTCAGTGCCGCATCCACCGTGCGCATCGCCTGGGTCGAGTTGGTAACCGTCGTCACGTCGAGGGCCGAGACCGTCTGCAGGGCGGAACTCGCCGAGGAGCCGGCCAGCAGGTTGTTTGCCACGCCGTCGGTGATGGCGAAGGACTTCTCGGAGTCGAACTCGAGCGTGCCGGTGACCGTCGTGTAGGCGTTGGTGGCCGCGTTGGAAGCCAGCGACACCGTGCCGCCGAGCGTGGTCAGGTCGAGCTTCAGGTTCTGCACCGTGATGGCGCCGGCGTTGGTGCCGCCCGTGCCCGACAACTGGATGTCGTTGCCGGTCTGGTTGGTCAGGATGATGCCGCTATTGGCGGAGTTGACCGCGGCCGTGACGCCCGTCTTCGCCGACGCGTCGTTGATCGCCTGGACCGCGTTGGCGAGACCGTCGGAAGTGTTGGTCGCCGAAACGTTGAAGGAGATCGTCTGGGCCGTGGAGTTGTCGGAATCCAGGTTGATGCTGTAGTTGCCGGCAGCGCCGAAGGTCAGCTGGACGTTGGTCTGCGCATAGGCGGTCACGCCCGTGCTCGAGGTCTTGAGGTTGACGTTGGCGGCGATGGTCTTTGCCGACTGGCCAGCGGTAACGCCGACGGTGGTCGAGCCGAGATAGCCGGAGACGGTCAGGGTGTCGCCACCGACACCGTTGGCGGCGGTCGTGACGGCGCTGAGGCCGCCCGTGCCATAGCCGTTGGCCTGGTTGTTGCCGTACTGCGTGGTGCGCAGGTTGGCCATCGTGGTCTGGATCGTCTGGTTGGCGTTCGCACCGACCTGGAAGGTCGCGGTGCCGAAGGTGCCGTCAAACAGCTTGAGGCCGTTGAATTCGGTCGAAGTCGAGATGCGGTCGAGTTCCGAGGTCAGCTGGGTGACTTCGTTCTGCAGCGCCTGGCGGTCGCTCGAGGAGTTCGTCGCGTTGGCGGACTGAACGGCCAGTTCGCGGATACGCTGCAGGATGTCGCCGGCGGAACCGAGTGCGCCTTCGGCCGTCTGGGCCAGGGAGATACCGTCGTTCGCGTTGCGGACGGCTTGGTCGAGACCGCGGATCTGCGCGGTCATGCGCTGGGAAATCGCGAGGCCCGCCGCATCGTCCTTGGCGCTGTTGATGCGCAGACCGGAGGACAAACGCTGCAGCGAGGTAGCCAGCGAGGACTGCGAAGAGGACAGGTTGCGCTGGGCATTCAGCGAAAGGATGTTGGTGTTGATAAGGGCAGGCATTTGTTTCTCCTATCAAGTAGTTAGGCCGAGATGCAGGGCCTGTATCCATCACGCGGCGGTCAAATCGCGGCGCCGTCTGAGCCTAACTACGGCTTTCGATGGAGAAACTTTAGGAAATTGAGGCTTGGGCCTGCCGTGCCCGGTTCGAGTCCAGGGCGGCTCGTGAAAAAGCCGTCTCGAATCCGAGGGTTGCGACGATTTCGAGGGACTCGATGTCGCCGGGGGAGAGGAAGAAGGTGGAATGGGCCGCCAGTCTGCAGCGCGTTTCGGCGAGCGCCGCGACGAGCCATTCCGCGAACCTCTCGCGGGAGAAAGGCGCTTCCCAGTTTCGGGAAGGGGCAAGGAAAGGCTCGGTAATGCTCGCCTGTTGTCGCTGGATTTCGGCAAGGCATTGATTCAGGAGGGAAACGGATTCGGCGCGATGGCCGGCGTCCTGGAGCAGCCGCGCGAGCGTCATTCGGCGGGTCGTCGACGGCGCGCTCTCGACCAGCGTGGCCTGGGTCTTGAGGGCGAGCTCCAGCATCGCCAGGCGTTCTTCGGCGTTGCGCTGCGGATCGGAGACCAGCATGGCGCATCTGACGATCCATTCGTCCATCCGCCGTAGCGGCTCGTCGGACAGGGTCGCCGCGGACAGCAATTCCGCTTCCGAGGCGGGCACGGGGCTGGCGTCGGCCACCAGCAGTCCGGCGCCGGCCAGTGCCGGTTCATGCCCGGGCGGGCAGCCGAGAAGGTAGAGCGCGTAGGCGTCGAGTGCCTCCCCGAGGCGATGAGGCACGAAGAAGTCCAGCGAGGGCAGGTAGCGGTAGAAGCGGTAATTCATGGCCTGCAGCCGTTCGGCGGCGCTCAGGTCGGTGCGATCGCCGCAATGGACGCTCAGCAGCACGACCGGCGAATTCTCCTGCCAGAAGCGGGGATTCCTGGCTATCGCGGCGGCGGCGCCGTCGTTTGCCTCGACCCCGATGCGCAGGAGCGTCACGCCGGCAAGGCCGGCGCGGTCAAGCAGGTTGGTTCTGGGGGATTCCAGCCTGACGTCGACCCGGTCTTCGACGCCGTTCCTCCGCGAGGCGGAGGCAATCAGGCGCCCCGATACCGTCGAGGTGCTGAAGCAGATCGCACGCAGGCCCGCCTGCGAGGCTTCGAGACTGAAGAATCCCGGCTCCGAGCCGATCTCGACGGCGGTGCCGCCAAGCGCATTCGCCATGCGATGGATCGCCTGGTATTCGGGAGCGAACCACCGGCCCTGTTCCTTGACGACGTAAGCGTGAAGGTCGCCGGGTTGCGAGACCGTCGCGACGATCGGGCTCGCGGGGGACTCGAGTTTCGTGTAGACGAAGCTTTCCGGAGTGAATCTCGGCTGATCCGGAAACTTGCCGTTCCAGGCCTCGATCAGCGCTTCCTCGAAGTAGCGCACGTGGCGCGCCGGGTCGAAGAGCAGGGAATCGCGGATGTTCAAGGGCAGGAGCGCGTGGAGCTCTCGCAGGCGCTCCGGATTCAGCGCCAGGGCCGCCGCCCGGTCGACATATTCGTCAAGGGAAAAGGCGACGAGGTCGTCGATGTCCGTGCCGCAGTTCTTCAACTGGGAATAGGAGGAGCGCTGGTACTGGACGGTCCCCACCAGGGTGACGACGGGAACCCCCATCCAGATCGCCTCGAGCGTCGTCGCGCCGCCCGTCTGCGGAAAGCTGTCGAGCGCGATGTCGAAATCATCGTACCAGTAGAAGTGCCAGCCCTTCGGGTGCCTGCCGCTGATGATTTCGACGCGCCCGCGGTCGATGCCGTTGCCTTCGAATTCGGCCAGGACGCTTTCGCGGGCAACCGCGCTCGCATAGTTCGGATGATTGAGAATGACGCGGGATTGCGGCACCCGGTGGAGAATGCGCGCCCAGGTGGCGATCGTCAGCGGATTGAGCTTGTAGCAGTTGTTCAGGCTGCCGAAGGTCACGTAGCCGTTGCGAACGAACGGCGCCTCGGGCCTGGATCGCGTGACCGGCAGCGCGCTCGACGAGGCGTAGACATGCGGAATCTCCAGGATGCGCTCGACGAAGCAGTCGGCGTTTTCCGGTCCGTTCTGCCAGGGATCGGAAAAGCTGTAATCGATCTCGGACATGCCGGTGGTGAACGGATAGCCGAGGTAGGTGAGCTGCACGGGGGCGGGCCGGCGATGCATGCAGCCGACGCGCGTGCCCGCCGTGTAGCCGCTGAGTTCGATCAGGAGCTGGATGCCGTCGCCGGCGATCTGGGCAATCAGCTGTTCGTCGCTCATCTCGGAAACGCGGATGAAGCGGTCGACTGCCTTCCGGTATTGCTCGGTGATGGCATCCTCGTGCGCCGGGTCGAGGTTGGAATAGCAATAGACCTCGAAATGCTGCTTGTCGTAATGGCTGAGAAGGCCGCTGATGTAGTAATTGACGACGTGCTGGCGAAAGTCCGCCGAAAGGTAGCCGATGCGAAGCTTGGGCCGCGGTTCCATGGCTTTGGCATGGTCCACCGCGCGCTGGTAGTGGCGGATCTGGTGCCGGCCGGTCGCCGCCACCTTTTCGGCGATGTCGCGGATCGCCGACGGCGCTACGCCGGGTATCGGCAGCAGGCGCAGCAGCGCATGCGCGGCGGCCATCTGCCGCCCGTCCTCCATTGCGCACCACTCCATGAAATGCGGCAGCAGGCGCTGCTGCAGCGCCCATTGGCAGGAGAGGGACGCCTGGTTGAACAAGGGGACGAGCGCCACGTTGGGCTGGGAATGCTTGAGGACCTCGTCGGCCAATTCGAGAACCCGCTCCGGCCTGTTCATCAAGGACAGGTTGGTGAGGATGTTGAACAGCGTGGTCGGCTCCTGCAGGCGCGCGTACGCCGCTTCGAAGCATTGCTGCGCCGCTTCGAACCGCTTCAGCTGGCCGAGCACCAGCCCCCTGTCGTTCAGGATCTTCGGGTCGTCGCCGCAAAGCGACTGGGCCTGGTCAAGCACGGCGATCGCCTGCTCGCCCCGGCCGCGCGCGGCATAGGCCCGCGCGAGTGCCGCAAAGACCTTTGCCTGCGGGGGCGGCAGCTGCGTCGCCTGCTCGTAGGCGCGGATCGCCTCGTCATGTTCCCCATGCATTTCCAGCGCCTGCCCGAGCGCCTGCCATGACAGGGGATTCGCCGGCGTCAGGCGCAGGGCTTCCCGCGCGTGCTTGATCGCCTCGCCGGGTCGCTCGAGCTTGTTGGCCAGCAGATCCGCCAGGTTGCTGTGGGCCTGCGCCAGCGCCGGCGCCAGGCGGATCGCCTCCCGGTAGGAGCTCTCGGCAGCCGCGAAGTCGCCGCACTTTTCCTGGGCGATGCCGAAGTCGTTGCGCAAGGCCGCGTCGCGCGGCGACAGGCGGACGGCGCGTGCCAATGTCTCGGCCGCCTCTGCCGGCCTGCCGAGGCCGATGAGCCCGACAGCGTCCTTGTGCAGCAGCGCGGCCTGTTCAGGGGCCCGCGGCGGTGCCGCTGTGCGCCCCTGGCCGTTCTTCTTCGTCACTGGCGGCGATCTTCAGCGGATCCGACGGAGGAAACCGTCGGGAGACGCGGTGATGGCGAGCTTGTGCTCGATGGTCTTGTCGATCTCGAAGCGCGGCGCATCCGCGCCTTCGAGGGATGCCAGATAGGCCCAGACGGCGGTCTTAGGGTTGTTGCCCTTGCCCCACGGACGATCGGTGACGAAGCCGTCCGGCAGGTCTTCGACGCCGGTGTCCCAGACCACGCAGTAGCTGCCGGGCGATACCAGCGGCGCATAGGCCTGCAGTTCGGCAAGCACGTGGTCGTGCGTATGGTTCGAATCGAGGAAGACCATGACGCGCTTGAATTCGGACGCCCGCGCGGCGACGGTGCCGATCACCGCCGGGTCGATGGACGAGCCCTCGATCATCTCGATCAGGTGCTTCAGCGGATGCGCCTCGATGGCCCGGCGATTGTGCGCGCGGATGTCGATGTCGATGCCCAGCACGCGGCGCCGGGACCCGGCCGGATCGAGCGGCCGCCGGGCGGACGCCGCTTCGCAGTAGTCGAGCAGCGCCAGCATCGAGGCGCTGAGCACCAGCGAGCCGCCGTGCGCGATTCCCGTTTCGATGATGAGGTCCGGCTGCACGCGCCAGATCAGTTCCTGGAATGCATAGATGTCCTGCGGGACCTGGATGATCGGCCGCCCCAGCCACGAGAAATTGTGCGCGTAGCGATGGCCGATGGCCACCAGGTTCCAATGGGTCGACAAGTCGAGAAAGGCCTTGTCCTGCCCGATGCCCGCGACGTTGCGGCTGACTTCCTGCTCGAATTCGGCGATTGGATCCATGCGTCCGCGTTCCTTCATTGAACCGTCAGGGGAAGGCCGAACGACGCTGCGATGTCCCGCCAGCGCGGATTGGCCGAGAGGATTTCCTGGTAGCGGCGCAGGTTCCGCGCCGCCTGTTCCGGCTCGGTGTCGAGCGCCTGCTGCGCCATGCTCAGGAAGTACAGGGCGAACGGATGCTCGGGGTGCCGTTCCAGGACTTCTTCGAAGCAGCGCTTTGCCGTCGCGTAGTCGCCGATGCGCATCCGGTGGTTGTTCACGAAGTTGGCCTCCAGGTTCATCCGGTAGATCTGGTCGGTGATCCGCTGCGGGTCCAGGCCCGGCGCCCGGATGATGTACTCCGTCATGTCCACCTTCCCGATGCCCCGGTACTTGCTGTCGATCCAGCCCTTCTCCAGGCAGATCCTGAACAGTTCGGAGCCTCGTAGCGGGGTAGCATAATTGAAGAAGCTCCAGTCGATTCCGACTTTCGCGATGAATTCCCGTGTCTGTTCCCGGTGTTCCTCGAGTTCGCCGGGGAAGCCGATGATGAAGAAGGCTGACACGAAGATGCCGTTGCCGCGCAGCGACTCGATGATCGCCCCTGCCTTGTCCAGGCGCATGGGCTTCTTGATGATCTTCTTCAGGACGTAGTCGGATCCCGATTCGATCGCCAGGAAGACGGTGTCGACGCCGGCCTGCTTCATCAGCCGGGCCAGTTCGTCGTCGATCAGGGCGAGGGTGATGCCGTTCGGCATTTCGATGCGGAGGCGAAACTCGGCCAGCCGGCGGAACAGTTCCTTGGCGCGTCGCTGATCCATCAGCAACTGGTCGTCGTAGAAGGTCAGCACGTTCATGCCGTAGCGCGAGACGAGATGCCGCACGTGCTCGATGATCGCGTCGACGCTCGCGTAGCGCATGCTGCTGCCGTGGAAGGAGGGCTCCGCGCAGAACACGCACTTGAACGGGCAGCCGCGCGACGTCACGATGAAGAACTGCCGGACGTCGCTTTCGTTGCGGTAGGCGACGAACGGGGAGAATGCCTCCTTCATGCTGTAGCGACGCATGTCGAGCATGCCGTAATCGACCGGAATCGCGTCGTCGAGGTTGTCGAGGACCTTGGCATGCGGCGTCCTCTTTTCCTCCAGCGAGGCGCGCGTCACCCAGGGATCGCGCTGCAGTTCGAGCGCGAAATCCCCGGCCTGGGCCAGTCCGAGCATCGCCTGCTCGCCTTCCGAATAGCAGAGGGCGTCGACGCCGCCCTGGGCGCCGAGTATGTCTTCCCACGCGGTGGTCACGGCCGGGCCCCCCATCACGGTGACGATGCGTGGATCGAAGCGCTTCACTTCGTCCGCCAGTTCGCCGACGTGTGCGTACGAAATGTCGTAGGACATCGAAAAGCCGACGACATGGGGCCGCAGCAGTTCAAGGCGCCGCCTCAGTTCGGCGCGGCGTTCTTCCGCGGTGGGGAAGAGGTTGAGGTCGACGATTTGCACGTCGGGAGCCGGCGCGGCCCGGTTCTTCAGGTACGACGCGATGGTCAGGACGCCGTAGGGGAAGGCCAGAAAGGAGCGCACCGTCTTGCCGGGAAGCGAGGCTTCCGGCTGAAACACCAGGTAGGGCAGGACGCAGAGCAGGATACGCGCGGGTTCGGTACGCGCGGGGGCCGTGTCGCGGCCCGCGGCCGCCTCGGTGCGGAACAGGATCGGCTGGCGCGCGCTCATGAGGCCGGCATGCCCGCGCGACGGCGATTGACGAGGTAGAGGACGGCTCCCGTGCCGTGCCAGCTGTGCAGTCGGAACAGGAAGCGGTAGCCGCAATCCCTGAATGCTTCCATCAGCGCGCTGGGGCACTCCCAGAGGCCGAGACGGTTGTGGTAGACCGACAACGCGATCAGCGGCCGGCAGCGGCGGACGGTCTCGGCCGCCCCGAGCAGCGCGTCCATCTCCGCCCCCTCCAGATGCGCCTTGACGAAGGTGGGCGACAATCCCAGCGAATCGACCCGGCGGACTTCCATGTAGCCGTCGCCCGCCGGGCAGAGCTGAGAAGCGAAGTCGAGGCCGGCGAAGAATCGTTCACGGCCGTCGCTGCGCCCGACCGCAATGCCCATCACCTCGATCCGGGCGCGCAGGTCCTCGGGATAGCCGGCAAGGCGCTTATCGAGTTCGGCCAGGTTCGCGGGATCGGGCTCGACGGCCCAGATCTTCCTGAAACGACGCTGTGTCCGATCGAGAAACGCAGCCAGCGCGCCGCCGTGATGGGCGCCGAGGTCGAGAAACGCTTCGTCGTCAGTCAGGGTGGAGGTGACGTCGGGAATGAAGTAGCGATTCTCCGTGTCGATCTGCGCATCCTCGAAGAACCACTCCTCGTGCAGCCGATGCCAGGCGAGGAACTGGAGATGGTGGGCGCGGGAGATATCGTCGGCATAGCCGGACAGCACGTGCGAAATGCCCGCCACGTCGGCTGCCGACAGCGGGCCCGAGAACCAGCCGTTTCCGAGGGGATGGCGATCCAGATAGGCGGCACTGATGGTGTAGAAAGGGACGATGTCGTTCCAGCCGCCCGCGGCAAGCGGTGCCGCGACCCGGGTGAACGGCTGCTTTCCAACGCAGAGGGCGAGGAGCACGCTGGCCTTGTCCGAATCCGCGACCTCGCCCGGCGCCTGCAGGGAAACGCCCTGCCAGAAGGGATCGCTCCGCGCGCGCTCGACGTCGGCGTCGACGACGAACGCCACGGGAATGCCGAGACGGTCGAAATACTGCTTGGCCAGTTTGCCGAGGGCGCCGGCCCCGTAGAGGGCCAGCCGCTTGTCGACGGGCCGCGGCCCCACTTGGACCGGCTGTTCGGCGATTTCGCGCAGCAGCCCAAGGGCGCTTGCGGGGTCCGGCGACCGGGCGAAATGCCTGGCCTTCACGGCGAGCGAAGGCTTCATTCGAGCGGCATGCCGAATTCCTCGGCGTAAGACCGCCATTCGGGATCGCCCTGCACGAGCTCGAGATACTGGCGGCGATTCGCTTCGACGATAGCCGCCTCGGCGCCGAGCGCCCGATAGGCCTCGGCGAGGTAGTAATGGGCGAAGGCGTGCTTGCCGTAGCGCTCGACGACCTCCTCGAAGCAGTTGGCCGCCACCTTGTAGTCGCCGATTCTCATGCGGCGGTTGTGGACGAAATTGACGTCGAGGTTCATCAGGTACGCCTCGCGCGAGATCTTCTTCGGATCCAGCCCGATCTCCGGTGCGTTGAGAATGTAGTTGTTGCCGACGATGTCGCCGAGCTTCATGTTCGGCGGGATATAGCCCTTCTCGACGGCGATGCGATAGAGCTCGCTGCCCCGTACTGGCGAAGCCATCGAGAATCCGCTCCAGTCCACGCCCCATTCCTTGATGCAGCGGACGGTTTCCACGCGGTCTTCCTCGCGTTCGCCGGGCAGTCCGATGACGAAATAGGCCTGGACGAAGATGTCGTTGCGTTGCAGCGATTCGATCACCGGCCCGACGCGGTCCAGGCGGATCGGCTTCTTGATGACCTTGCGCAGCACGTAGTCCGATCCCGACTCGATCGCCAGGGGAAGCGTGTCCAGCCCGGCCTGCTTCATGAGCTGCGCCATTTCGTCGTCGATGAAGACGACGGTGACGCCGTTCGGCGTTTCGAGCCGAAGCTTGAATTCGGCCAGGCGGCGGAACAGTTCCTTGGCGCGCGGCATGTCCATCAGCAGCTGGTCGTCGTAGATCGTCAGCACGTTCATGCCGTACTTGTCCACCAGGAAGCGGACATGGTCGATGATGGCGTCGACATCCGCGTAGCGCATGTTCTTGCCATGCAGCGACGGTTCGGCGCAGAAGACGCACTTGAACGGGCAGCCGCGCGAAGTCACCAGGAAGAATTGCCGGACATCCGCTTCATTGCGGTACGAGGCGAACGGCGAGAACGCCTCCTTCATGCTGTAGGCAGTCCGTTCGACGAGCTCGTAATCGACATCGATGACGTCGTTCAAATGGGGAACGTAAACCGTGGTGGGCTGCGCGGCGCGTTTCAGCGAAGCGCGCGTGACCCATGGATCGTGGGCGAACGCTTCGTCGAGGTCGACGGCGTTGACCAGCGTCAGCATCGCCGCTTCCCCTTCCGAGTAGCAGAGGGCGTCGATGTCCGGCTGGTCGGCGATGATCTCCTCGTAGGCCGTCGTGGCCGCGGCGCCGCCGATCAGCACTTTGACGGCCGGGCGCAGTTGCTTGGCGAGCGCGGCGATGAAGGCGACGTGCTTGTACGATTGGTCGAACATCATCGATATGCCGACGATGTCCGGCTGCACCGACTCGATGGCCTGTCGCAGGACCGTTTCGTACTGGTCGGAGGTATGGAGGTTGAGGTCGAGAATCCTGAGTTCGCGAACGGCCGGCGATTTCCGGCGAAGATGGGTCGCGATGGAAAGCACGCCGTAGGGAAAGGCCAGGAAGCTGCGCGTCTTGCCTTTCGTCGCGTCCTTCTTCTTCTCCAGATAGGGCAGGATGACGAAGAGAAGGGACCGCTTCTCCGTGGTGATGGGCGCGGCTTTCGTGCCGCTGATGAAGCTGATCGCGTGTTCCATTAAATGCTCCTGCAGGATGCTGCGGCGGCTGGTGCCCGAAGCGAAAGCGGCGCCGCGAGAACGTCCTGCACGTCCTTCAAGCCGGCCGCCCAGCCCGCCAGATTCTCATTCTCGGGGAAATGCGAGTGAAAATGGATCGCGCTTCCCTTGGTGGATTCCAGCAGATCGTAAGGCGGCGCGTCCGCGTCGGGCAGGCGCAGCGTGCCCCCCCGCCGGAAATACTCGGGGTGCTCCTGGCAGGACAGGAACCACGCATCCGCGGTGGTGCCGAAAATCGTCTGGAATGCCAGACCATGCTTGGGTGTGGCCAGCAGCGCGCCATACTGCTCCGCGAAGGCCTCCTCCATCCGCTCGGCGGAAAAGCGGCGGCGTACCGAAGCGGCTGCGGCCATCCCCATGCGCCGACGCTCGGCCGGTTCGCGCGCCAGCCGATCGATGGCGCCGGCGAATTCCGCCGGCGAGCGGACGATCAGGCCGGTGACGCCGTGCTCGACGATGTGGCGCTCGGCTGGGTTGTCGAGGACGACGGGAACGATGCCCATCGCCATCGCCTCGATCAACGCGTTTTCAGCAGTCCCGTAATGGCGCGGATTGAGCAGGTAGGCGAGAACGTTGACGCTGCGCAATTCGGCGGCGACGTCTGACGTATAACCGCGGAAGTCGAGCGCTCCCGCGATGCCGGCCGCTGCGCACTGCCTCTCGAGCATCTCGCGGTTGAGCAGGTCTCCGACGACGCGGACCCTGAATGCCGGCCGCCGGACCGCGGCCAGGAAATCGACGAAGCGGGGGTGAAGCTTGGCGAAATTGAGGCTTCCCACATAGCCGACCGCAAGCGCGTCGTCTGCATCGCAGCCGGGGTCCGGAAAGGCTTCGAAGCCGCCGCCGCTCGATATCGCGGCCAGGCGTCCGGGCAGCCGTGCGGCAAGTGCGGAAATCCGCGGCGATTCGAACGAGCACGGCGACGTGAAGACGAAGCGGTCCGCGGCTTCGATCAGGCCGGCCGGGATGATGGGGTTGTACAGACCGGAGACGTGGCACCAGACCAGCAGCCGCATGGGTATCGCAGGCAGGCCGCAAAGGCACGCGATTGTCGCCGGATGGTTCCACCATTCGAGTTGGACGACGTCTGCGGCCGTCAGGAGTTCCGTGAGCCGTTCCGGGGTCGGCGTGATGACCACCTCGGCACCGGCCTCGCGGATCGACGCCACGAAGCGTTCCTTTTCCGGCGTCTCGATGCAGGCGACGACGTGGCGCACCGCGGTCCCCGCCGCCCGAGTCTGCCGCACCAGCGTCGATACCGCCTTGCCTACGCCGCCCCCCAGATGCGGGGTCAGGTGCAGAACGGTCGTCACGCCTTCTCCAGCGGGATCACGCGCCCGCCGTTCATGCCCGGTGCCTCGCCGATCGGCCCGCCGGCGAGACGTTCGCGGAGGCGCTGCAGGAGTTCCTGCCGATAGGGGTCGATGTTGTCGGGCAGGCAATGGGTGAGCTGGCCGCAGTTTCCGCAAACCGGATGGTCGCGGCGCCTGCCTTCCAGATGAAGCAGGCGCAGGGCATTGAGCGGGCCGCCCTGCCAGATCTCTTTGACGGTTTCGCGGCGGGCGTCGCCGACTACCAGTTTCCGGCCCCAGTCGAGGAAGCAGGCGCTGGCCAATCCGTCCGCATTGATCGAGAGCGAGTAGAAGATGTAGGGGCAGGTATCGGTCGGCGTGATCGGCTGGCGGTAGATGCCTTCGGTGATGGTCACCCCGGTATGCTGCTCGACGTCGAACTCCGGCCAGCAAGGGGCGAAGTTCTCGATGAAGATCCGGTCGCAGTGATCGCCGAAGGTATCGAGGAACTCCTGGCGCTGGACCTCGGAGATGAGATCCCCGGGGATCTTGACGACCACCTCGCAGGAACCCTTGTGGGCGTATAGCCACTTGACGTTGGAGACGAAAGTCTCGAAGTCGAAGTCGAACCCGGTGAAGCGGCGGTACTGCTCGTTGTTCATGCCGTCGACCGAGACGTTGATCTTGTCGAGCCCCGCGTCGAGGATTGGTCCCAAGCGCTCGGGGGTCATCAGCGAGCCGTTGGTCGTCGTATCGATGTATTGCACGCGTCCCGAGGCTTTGGCGTAGGCAACCATTTCAGCCAGCTTCTTGTTCAGGAAGGGCTCGCCGTCCTTGTAGAGCCTGAGTACCTTGATCGGGTCGTCGAACTGCGCGATGTCGTCGATGATCTTGCGAAACAGATCGAAGTGCATCACGCCCTGGTAACGGCCCGTATCGGCGATCAGGCTGCGGTGTCCGGTGGGGCAGAACGGGCAGAGGAAGTTGCAGGCGCTCGCCGGATCGACGAACACGACGAACGGCGTCGCCAGCGGAATGACTTCCTGCAGCGGGGTGCGTCCTTCGAGATTGATTCTGGGCTTCAGCTCGGCTTTCATGCGGTATTTCCTTGGCCCGGCGCGACGCCGGTCAGTCGGTGCAGCTTGCGCGGGTCGCCCCAGAAGGCGAGCGGCTCGTAGTCGGGGTAAGGATACCTGCCGAGATTGAGTTCGAGATCCCAGCCGTTCTCCGCAATCCACTTTTCCACCAGCCGCCGGATGCTGACGGGCGTTCCGGAGCAGACGTTAACGGCGCCGCTGTCGGGATGCTTGAGTGCCAGCGCGGCGATCAGTCGGGAGATTTCGCCCACCGGAAGGTAATCTCTCAGTTGTTCTCCGCCGGACATGTCGAAGCTCCGGTCCCCTCGCTCGACCGCAGCGCGGAGCAGCGGCAGCAGCGAGGTCGCGGGCTGCCCATCTCCATAGGTGTAGAAGAGGCGCGCCCAGGTCAGCGCGAACGGCGCATCGGCGCGGAGGAACTCGAGCTGCCGCCGCAGGGCATCCTTGGCCAGGCCGTACGGCGTGACCGGTTGCGGCGAAGTCTCTTCGGATAGCCCTCCTGCCTGGAGGCCGTATTCGAAGCAGGTGCCGGCTACCACCATCGATTCGAGGCCGCCGCGCACCAGGCTCTTCAGGAAGGCATACTGCCGCGGCAATTCGGTCTCGAAATGGTGAAGCGAGCGGTAATTCGGCAGTCCGTCCCAGGCGAGGTGCACCAGCACGTCCGGGCGGCCGAGTCGTTCGAACGCATCTGCGCCCGGTTCGCCGAGGTCCAGTTCGACGACACGGACGGATTCCGCGGCACGCGGCAGACGGGCTGCGTTGCGCGTCACGGCGACCACCTCCACGGCTTCGCCCGCCAGCGCGGCGACGACATGGCGCCCGATGAACCCGCTTGCGCCGGTGACCGCCACCACCCGGCGGCCCCTCATATGCGCACGCCCTCGAAATCGGCGGCCAGGAAGGCCTGCCGGCCGTCCCGGTCGGATACTTCGACAATCTCCGCCGGCCAGCGAATGCCGACGCGGGGATCCATGGCGTTCAGCCCTCCCTCGGCGGACGGGCAATAGGCCTGTGTGGTCAGGTAAAGGATCTCGCTCTCCTCCGTCAGCGACAGGAACCCGTGGGCGAAACCCTCCGGGATGAACAGCGACTTCCAGTTCGTCGGGCTCAGCACTTCGCCGTGCCACTGGAGGAAGGTCGGCGATCCGCGCCGGATGTCGACCGCAACGTCGAAAATCTCTCCCCGCAGGCAACTGACGATCTTGCACTCGGCGTGCGGCGGGTGCTGGAAGTGCATGCCGCGCAGCGTGCCGGCCTTGGCGTTGAAGCTATGGTTGATCTGGACGATCTTCCTTTGGCCGAGGATCGCGGCCAAATCGTCCGCGCAAAACATTCTTTCCAGGAATCCCCGCTGGTCCGCGATCGGTCGCCGCTCCAGCACGTGCAGTCCCGCGATGGCGGTCGGCCGGACCTCAAAGCGGTTGCTCATCTCGCGCTTCCGCATCGTATTCCCGAATCTGGGCCAGCGTCACCTGGGCCATGTCGTCGCCGTTTCGCCAGCACCGGTGCCATGAAAGGGTGCGATCGAGGGCCGTATCGAGATGCCAGCGCGGGCGCCAGCCGAGCATCGCTCTCGCCTTCGAACTGTCGAGGCTGAGAGCGCGCGCTTCATGGGGCTGGCGGGGCACGTCCTGGCAGTGCCAGGCCGCGCCCTGGACCTTGGCGCAAAGCCGCTCGGCAATCCAGGCGACCGACCGCTGGTCGGTTTCCGCCGGACCGAAGTTCCACGCCTCGGCGAAGGCCTGCCCGTCGTCGTGCAGCCTTTCGGCGAGCGTCAGGTAGCCCGACAGGGGTTCGAGCACATGCTGCCAGGGGCGTGTGGCGCCCGGCGACCGGACGAGAAGGGGCTGCCCGCCGTCCAGCGCGCGCAGGAAATCGGGCACCAGCCGGTCCGCGGCCCAGTCGCCGCCGCCGACGACATTGCCGGCACGCGCGGTGGCGAGATGGACGCCGAGCGGCGCGAGAAACGAATGGCGGTAGGCCGCCGTTATCAATTCTGCGCATGCCTTGCTGCTCGAGTACGGATCCAGGCCGCCCAGCGCCTCATTCTCGCGGTAGGGCCACACCCATTCGCGATTGTCGTAGCACTTGTCCGACGTGACGTTCACGACGGCACGGATTCCCGGCACCTGCCGGACCGCTTCCAGGAGGTTGACCGTTCCCATCGCATTGGTCGCGAAGGTGTCGACCGGGGCGTCGTAGGAACGGCGCACCAATGCCTGGGCGGCAAGGTGGAAGACGACCTCCGGCCGTGCGGCCCCCATCGCCTCGGCAAGGCTCCCTCCATCGCGCAGATCGCCGATGACGCTGCTGGCAAGGCGCCCCGGTAGCGCCGCGACATCGAAGAGACTCGGCTGGGTTGGCGGCTGGAGGGCGTAGCCGTGGACTTCGGCGCCCATGTCGGCCAGCCATAAGGCCAGCCAGCCGCCCTTGAATCCGGTATGGCCGGTAAGGAAGACGCGCCGGCCCTTCCAGAACGCGCGGTTCATGCGGCGACCGCGGCGGCCTGCATCACCAGACCTTCCAGGGGGCGACACCCCTGCTCCAAAGTTCCTCCAGATGGACCTTGTCCCGCAGCGTGTCCATCGGCTGCCAGAAGCCTTGATGCTTGAAGGCCTGCAGTTCGTTCATCTTTGCCAAAGCCGTGAGCGGAGCGCCTTCCCATGCGGTGGCATCGTCCTCGATCAGTTCGATGACCTTCGGCGACAGGACGAAGAAGCCCCCGTTGATCCATCCGCCGTCGCCGATCGGCTTTTCGACGAATCCCTTCACCTTGGCCTGATGCAGATCCAGCGAGCCGTAGCGGCCGGGCGGCTGCACCGCCGCGATAGTGGCAAGTTTCCTGTGCCGCCGGTGGAACTCGATCTGGGCCGTCACGTCGATGTCGGCCACTCCGTCGCCGTAAGTGAAGCAGAACGCCTCTTCCTCCCTCAGGTATGCCGCCACGCGCCTGAGGCGCCCGCCGGTCATCGTGTTGTCGCCGGTGTCGACAAGCGTGACGCGCCAGGGTTCCGCGTGTCCCTCGTGGACTTCCATGCGGTTGCTGCGCATGTCGAACGTCACGTCGGACATATGCAGGAAGTAGTTGGCGAAGTACTCCTTGATGACGTAGCCCTTGTAGCCGCAGCAGATGACGAAATCGTTGATGCCGTGGCTCGAGTAGATCTTGAGGATGTGCCAGAGGATGGGGCGCCCGCCGATGTCGATCATCGGCTTGGGCTTGAGGTGCGTCTCTTCGGAGATGCGCGTCCCCAGGCCTCCGGCGAGGATGACTGCTTTCATCGCGGTTCGTTTCCGCCCGGGGTGTCAGGCCGGGCGCCGCCGATCAGGCGGCGCCCCGCCATCCTTACCTGAGGAGCTGCAGGACCTGCTGCGGCAGGGCGTTGGCCTGGGCCAGCATTGCCGTGCCCGCCTGCTGGAGAATCTGAGCGCGGCTCAAGTTGGCCGTCTCCTGGGCGAAGTCGGCGTCCTGGATGCGCGAGCGCGACGCCGTGAGGTTCTCCGATACGGCCGACAGATTGGAGATCGTCGAGTCGAAGCGGGCCTGGACTGCGCCGAAGCGGGCGCGCATGCCGTTGACCAGCGTCAGGGCGGCATCGACCGTTCGTAGCGCCTGGGTGGCGTTGGTGAAGGTCGTGACGTCGAGGTTCGCAACCGTCTGGAGCGTGGAGGGAACGCTGCCGTTCGCCGCGACCGCCAGGATGTTGTTGGCGGTGGCGCCGGTGATCGCGAAGGACTTCTCGGAATCGAATTCGAGGGCGCCGGTTGCCGTCACGTATGCGTTTGTCGCGGCACTCGACGAGAGCGTGGTCGTCGGCCCGAGCGCCGTCAAGCCGAGCGTGAGGTTTTGTACCGTGATGTTGCCAGCGCCGGTGTTGGCCCCCGTGCCGGACAACTGGATGTCGTTGCCCGTCTGGTTGGTCAGGACGATGCCGTTGCCGGCGGAGTTGACCTGGGCCGTGACGCCCGTCTTGGCCGATGCATCGTTGATGGACTGAACCGCATTCGAGAAGTCGTCGACGCTGGTCAGGGAGCCCGAAAGGGTGAACGAGATCGTTTGTGGCGTGCCGTTGTCGGACTTGATGTTGATGCTGTAGCTGCCGGCAGTGGCGAAGGTCAGTTGCTCGTTCGTTTGCGAATAGGCCGTGACGCCGGTGTTCGCCGTCTGCAAATTGATCTTGGCGGCGATGGCCTTGCCCGTCATGCCGGACGATACCGTGATTGCCTGCGATCCAAGGTAGCCCGCGACGGTCAGCGTGTCGGCTGCGATGGCGTTCGACGAAGCGCCGTTCGCGGCCAGTCCCACCGTTCCGTAGCCATTCGCCTGGTTGTTGCCGTATTGATTGGTGCGCAGGTTGGAGGTGGTGGTCTCGATCGTCTCGTTGGCATTTGCGCCGACCTGGAAGGTCGCCGTACCGAAGGTGCCGTCGAAGATCTTGAGGCCGTTGAACTCGGTGGTCGTTGCGATGCGATCGAGTTCGGAGACCAGTTGTCCCACTTCATTCTGGAGCGCTTGGCGGTCGCTGGCGGAGTTCGAGGCGTTGGCCGACTGGACGGCCAGTTCGCGGATGCGCTGCAGGATGTCGGTCGTCGAACCCATCGCGCCCTCGGCCGTCTGGGCCAGCGAGATGCCGTCGTTCGCATTGCGTATCGCCTGGTTGAGGCCATTGATCTGCGCGGTCATGCGCTGCGCGATGGCAAGACCGGCGGCGTCGTCCTTGGCGCTGTTGATGCGGAGGCCAGAGGAGAGTCGTTGCAGTGCCTGCGCCAGTCCGCCTTGGGTGGCGCTCAAGTTGCGCTGGGCATTCAGCGACGCCATGTTTGTGTTGATGATTTGCGGCATGAGGATTCTCCTTCGCGTTCGCGTTCGGCATATCGGCGACTGACACTTGTTGTGGCAGCTCGGCTTGCCCGGTTATCAGCAAGCGATGTGCCAGGCGGCGCCAAGGCCGAAAAATCGAATAGAAGGGAAAAATCCGCCCGCTTTTTGGTTTTGCAACGGATGGCGTTTGCCGCGGGCGGCCGGCTTCTGCCGGTGTCCCGGCAATAATTGCCATGACGGAGCCGAGAAGCGGCCGGGCCGATGCCCGACGCATGCCGGGGGCGTGACCGCTGGGGCTAGCGCGGGGCTTGCGTTTCCGCTAGGTCTTGCAGGCAGAGATTCAGCGCGTCCCGCCACGGCGGCAGGGCGACACCCGTGTCGCACAGGAGCCGCGTGCAATCGAGCCGCGAGTTTGCCGGCCGCTTCGCCGGCGTCGGATATTCGGCGGTCGGGATCGGCATCACCCGCGGCTCGCGGCCGCGCAATGCCCGGGTGCCGGACACGATGGCCTGGGCGAAGCCGAACCAGCTCGTCTGGCCCGTACTGGAGAAGTGGTAGAGGCCTTCGGCCGGTTCGCGGGCGGCCAGCAGCAGCGCGGTGGCTTCGGCAATCATGCGCGACCAGGTGGGTGCGCCGAACTGGTCGTCAACCACGCGCAATTCGTCCTTCTGCTCGGCCAGCCGTTTCATCGTGAGCAGAAAGTTGCGGCCACGCAGGCCGTAGACCCATGCTGTGCGCAGGATCAGATGGCGTCCGCCGACTTGCTGGATGGCCTGCTCGCCAGCAAGCTTGGTCTTGCCATAGGCGCCGATCGGGTTGGGCTGGTCATCCTCGGCGTAGGGGCCGGCCTTGGTACCGTCGAAGACGTAGTCGGTCGAGTAGTGAACGAGCAGCGCGCCGGCGCGCCTGGCTTCTTCCGCCAGGATGCCGGGAGCGATGCCGTTGATCGCCATGGCGAGTTCGGCTTCCGATTCGGCCTTGTCGACCGCCGTATAGGCGGCCGCGTTGACGATGACTTCCGGCCTGGCCTTCCGGACGGCAGTGCGAATGCTGTCCGGGTCGCACAGGTCGAGTCCGCCGCGATCGAGCGAGGCGACAGCGGCGAGCGGGGCCAGGGTCCGCGCCAGTTCCCATCCAACCTGGCCTGTGCGGCCGATGACGAGGATTCGCTTCACGCGTAGGTCTCGGCTTCTGCCAGACGCAAGCCGTTCGCGTCCTTGGCGGCGAGGATCGGCGCTCCGCTGAGCGGCCAGGGGATGGCCAGGGCGGGATCGTCCCATGCCAGCGATCGTTCGTGTTCCGGCGACCAGTAGTCGGTTGTCTTGTAGAGGAACTCGGCGGACTCCGAAACGACGCAGAAGCCGTGGGCGAAACCCGGGGGGATCCAGGCCATTCGTCTGTTCTCGGCGGAAAGGGTAAAGCCGGTCCATTTGCCGAAGGTCGGCGAACTGCGGCGCAGATCCACGGCAACGTCGAAGATTTCGCCGACGATGGCTCGCACCAGCTTGCCCTGGGGATGCTTGATCTGGTAGTGCAGTCCGCGCAGGACGTTCTTTGCCGAGCGGGAATGGTTGTCCTGCACGAAGTCGATATCGAGCCCGAGAGCGGCGAAGCTGCGCCGGTTCCAGCTTTCGAAGAAGAATCCGCGCTGGTCGCCGAAGACCTTCGGCTCGATCAGCAGGACGTCGGGTATGTCGTCGGAAGGGACGAGCCGCATCTAGTAGGCCCTTTCGCGCAGCAGGCCCAGCAGGTAAGCGCCATAGCCGCTCTTCGCGAGGGGGCTCGCAAGCGCCTCGAGCGCCGCGTCGTCGATCCAGCCGGTACGCCAGGCAATTTCTTCGGGGCAGGCCACCTTGAGTCCCTGGCGCTTTTCGAGCGTCCCGATGAACTGGCTCGCCTCGAGCAGGGAATCGTGCGTGCCGGTGTCGAGCCAGGCCATGCCTCGCCCCATGATCTCGACGTTGAGTCGGTTCGCCTCGAGGTAGATGCGGTTGACGTCGGTGATTTCCAGTTCGCCGCGGGCCGACGGCTTGAGGCTCGCCGCAATGTCGACAACGGCATTATCGTAGAAGTACAGCCCGGTGACCGCATAGCGGGACTTCGGCTGCCTGGGCTTTTCCTCGATGCTGACAGCGTGCCGGTCGGCGTCGAATTCGACCACGCCATAGCGCTCGGGATCGAGAACCGGGTAGGCGAAGACCGTCGCCCCTTCGACACGCTTGTTGGCACGCTGCAACTGCTCGGCCAGTTCGTGGCCGTAGAAGATGTTGTCGCCGAGCACGAGCGCGCTGGGAGCGAATCCGACGTGTTGGCGTCCGATGATGAAGGCCTGCGCGAGGCCTTCGGGATGCGGCTGGACCGCGTAGGACAGGTTGATGCCCCAGCGCGCCCCGTCGCCCAGCAGCTGCTCGAAACGCGGCGTGTCCTGCGGCGTCGAGATCAGGAGGATGTCGCGCACGCCCGCGAGCATCAGCGTCGTGAGCGGGTAGTAGATCATCGGCTTGTCATACACGGGGAGCAGCTGCTTGGAGACGGCCAGCGTGGCGGGGTGCAGACGGGTGCCGGCGCCGCCGGCGAGGATGATGCCCTTGCGGGTGGTCGAGATCATTTGCGGTTTCCGTAGTTGTCTTCCAGCCAGTTGCGATATGCGCCGCTCTCGACGTGCGCGATCCACGTGGCATTATGCAGGTACCAGGCCACGGTCTTGCTGAGACCCGACGAAAAGTCCTCCTGGGGCGACCAGCCCAGGTCGCGCTTGATCTTGGAGGCATCGATGGCGTAGCGCATGTCATGCCCCGGCCGGTCGGCGACGAAAGTCTTCTGCTCGCGATAACTGCCCCCGCCTGCCCGGGGCCGGTTTTCGTCAAGGATGCCGCAGATGGCGTCCACCACCTCGATGTTGCTCTTCTCGGAATTGCCGCCGATGCAATAGGTCTCGCCGATTTCCCCCCGCTCGAACACCAGTTGCAGCGCGCGGGCGTGGTCATCCACGTAGAGCCAATCGCGGACGTTGTCGCCCTTGCCGTAAATGGGCAGGGGCTCTCCCTTTAGCGCCTTCAGGATCATCAACGGAATCAGCTTTTCGGGAAACTGGCGCGGCCCGTAGTTGTTGGAGCAGTTGGTGACCAGGATCGGCAGGCCGTAGGTATGGTGCCAGGCGCGCACCAACTGGTCGGAGGACGCTTTGGATGCGGAATAGGGCGAGCGCGGATCGTACGCAGTGGTCTCGCTGAACTGGCCGACGGCACCCAGGCTGCCGAAGACCTCGTCGGTCGACACGTGGTGGAAGCGGAACCGCCTCCGTTCCTCGTCTGCCAGGCCGCTCCAGTAGGCGCGGGCAGCTTCCAGCAATGTGAAGGTGCCGACGATGTTGGTTTGGATGAAATCGCCGGCGGCATGAATGGAACGGTCGACATGCGACTCCGCGGCGAGGTGGATGACGCCGACCGGGCGGTGCTGCGCGAACAGTGCGTCGAGCGCAGCCCGGTCGCAGATGTCGGTGTGGCTGAAGACATGGCCTGGGTTGTCCCTGCATCCCGCCAGCGATTCAAGGTTGCCGGCATAGGTCAGCTTGTCGACATTGACGACGACATACTGCCCTAGCAGTTGCTGCACGAGGGCGGAACCGATGAAACCGGCCCCTCCGGTTACCAACACCGTCTTATTCACTTTCTTCTCCCTTAAGCTGGAATTACCCGATTCTTGCCGGCCCGCTTGGCCAGGTACATGGCGCCGTCGGCGCGCTCGATCGCCGTCGCCGGACTCTCGTCGACGCCGAGTTCGGCGACGCCGCAACTGAATGTGATGAGGATCTTCTCATTGTTGTGAAGGAAGAAGCGCCTGGTCAATTCGCGCTGCACGCGAACCATTGCGGTAATGGCATCGTCGATCCCGGTATCCGGCAGAAGCACCAGGAACTCCTCGCCGCCATAGCGTGCCAGGGTATCCTGTGGGCGAACGGTTTCACGCACGACGCGGGCAAGGTGGACGAGCGCTTCATCGCCGACCTGGTGGCCGAGGGTGTCGTTGAGCTTCTTGAAGTTGTCCACGTCGAGCAGTGCGAGGCACAGCCGCGAGTCGCGGCGCCTGCCGCGCGCGATCTCCCGTTCGAGCGCTTCGTCCAGGCCCCTGCGATTGAGGGCGCCGGTCAGGGCGTCGAGGCGCACCATCTCGCTCGCATGGGTCAGTTCGTTCTGGAGGCGGGTGATCTCCTTCTCGGAGTCGTCGACGCGCCGCTTCATCTCGATGAGTTCGTCGTGCGAGCGCCGGGCATTGAGCTGGATGGTG
Source organism: Rhodocyclaceae bacterium (assembly GCA_036391735.1). GTDB lineage: Bacteria > Pseudomonadota > Gammaproteobacteria > Burkholderiales > Rhodocyclaceae > Nitricoxidireducens. The sequence goes on along the minus strand of DASVZI010000147.1, from coordinate 6,211 downwards.
CGGGTCTCGCGCATGACTTCGTCGAGCACGTCGGAGAGCTGGGCGATGTCGTTGGCGCGCGCGATTCGCTCGGCGCAATGCTCGATCTTGTCGTGATATTCGCCGGTGCTCGAGGCAAAGTCGCCGAGCCGGTCGACGAAGCTGGCGAGCATCGCCTTGAGGCGATCCTTCGCTTCGTTGAGGCTTTTCTTCAGCGAGCCCTGCTTGACGATGACGTCCTTGAGGCGGCGCTCCACGTCGTCGAGCCGGCGCAGGGTGAGCGGCTGGGCGATGAGGTCGGCGAGCAGCGAAACCTGCCCATGCATCCACTGGTCGTCGACCACCAGTTCGTTGATGTTCTCGATGACCAACTGCAGGAGGTGCTGCAACGCGGTCTTCAGCTCGTTCTGATCCTCACCGACGAACTGCAGCCGATAGCTGAGCTTCTTCAGGCGCGCGGCAAAGGCGGACGCCTGTGCGGTCGAGCGAACGCGGCGAGCGTCGGCCGCGATATCGGCCACCTCCTTGGCGAGCTCTGGCGTATCGGCGAGCAGCGCGGCGACAGCGTTCTCGAGCAGTTGCGCGACGATCTCGACGAGCTCGTTGTCCGGCATCGCAGGCGCCGCGGCCTTGGCGACGGCGCTCCCGGCCGGGGACGCCGCGGGCGGAGCGGCTTCCGCCTCGGCTGGCGCGAGGGGCTCGTCGGGCGCTGTTCCGGGCGTGCGAGCCCAGGTGCGCAGCAGGGACTGCATGCGCGTGTACAGCACGTCCGGGGAGTTGGATGCGGTGAGCACGTGGTCGATTGCCTCCCGCTTCTTTGCCGCTGTAAGCCCGGCGTGGCGCAACTCGACCTGCGTCAGCAACTCCCGCATCAGTCCCGCCCAGTTCGGCGGCTCCGCACCGACTCGCGCGAAGACGTCGCACAGTGCCGCCCGGACTCCGTCCCAGTTCCGCTCGCCTACCGCCGCGTCGATCTGACGCATGAACCGGGCCTGTTCCGCGGTGGCATGCGGCAGGGCCGAGACGATGCCTTTCAACGACTTTTCGGGAAAGCTTTCGGCGTCCTGCGTGCCCGCAATCTCGTGGTAGAGCGCGCGATAATTGTCCGGGGTCGGCGGCGTGCGGCGCTGTGCCAGGCGCCGCAGGGCTTCACGGGCAATCTCGAGAGGCGAGAGTTCGGCCATGGTTTCTGCGACGCGCTACGCTACCAAGCCATTTTCCAGGCCGTAGCGAATGAGCTCCGCGGTGTTGCTCAAGCCCAGCTTCTCGAGAAGACGGGCGCGATAGGTACTGACGGTCGCAACGGAGATGTTGAGTTCCTCCGCGACCTGGGTCAAGGTCTTGCCGGAGGCGATGAGACGGAGCACCTCATGCTCCCGGTCGGAGAGCTTCTCGAAGCCGGCGCGATCGCCCCCGGCGATCACTTCGGCGAGTCTTGCCGCAAGCGTGGGACTGATGTACTTCTCGCCGCCCGCGACCTTGCGGATGGCGGCGACGAGCTCGGCGGGCGCGCTCTGTTTGGTGAGATACCCGGCTGCGCCCGCCTGGATGGCGCGCACCGCGTACTGGTCTTCCGGGTGCATCGACAAAATCAGCACCGGGAGTTTGGGAAACTCCTTCTTCAACTGCTTGAGGGTGTCGATGCCATTACGATTCGGCATGGCGACGTCGAGCAGGAAGACGTCCCATTCCTGGCTGCGCGCCAGCAACAGCGCTTCGGCCCCGTCGTCCGCTTCCCCCGCAACCAGAAGGTCCTCTGTTTCGGAGAGAATCTGTTTGAGGCCTTGCCGCACGATGGCGTGATCGTCGGCGATCAGTACGCGAATCTTTTCGTTCATGGCTAAAACAGGTTGCGTTGCACGTCCTCTTCGGCGCCGCTCGGCTCGGCCGGAACTCGTTGTCCAGGGACGCGCAGCTGGATATGAGTGCCGCCGTGTTCGGCGGTGTGGATTTCAAATTCCCCGTCCAGGCTGTGCACGCGTTCCCGGATGCCGCGCAGGCCGAAGGATTTCGGCTTGTTCATGTCGCGATCGGAAATGCCCCGGCCATTGTCGCGGATTTCGAGCGCGATACTACCCGGTTCGTGCCGCAGTCGCACGACCACCAGCGACGCGTGGGCGTGCTTGGCGACGTTAGTAAGGGCTTCCTGCGTAATGCGAAACAGGGCCAGCGAGGTCTCGGCGTCCGCTTCGATATCGGCATCGCATTGCACCGGACATTGAATTCCGGTGCTGTCCGCGAAGTCTTCGGCAAGGCACTTGACGGCCTCCGCCAGACCGAATTCCTTGAGAATGCCCGGCCGCAACTGCCGCGCTACTCGTTGGGCCGTGCCGAGCGCCCGATCGAGCAGCGCCTCGATGGACGATGCCTTTTCGAGGAGGATGGCCGGGGCGCCGGGTAGCTTGCTGGCGAGGAGCGCGGCTTCGATCTTGAGCCGGACCAGGATGCTTCCCAGTTCGTCGTGGATGTCGCGGGCAATGCGTTCGCGCTCCTCTTCCTTCGCTGCTTCGAGATGGAACGACAACTCGGCAAGCTGCTGGCGCGAGGCCCTCAGTTCCGCCTCGATTTCCTTCGCCCCGGTGATGTTCGTCGCGATGCCCTGCCAGACCACTATTCCGGAATCGAAGGGCTGCGGTTCGGCGCGGATGTCGATCCAGCGCCCCCGGGTGCGGCCGCGCAGTCTTCCCTCCCAGTGAAGCGGGCTGCCGTTGGCAGCAGACTGCTTGAACGCTTCGAACAGCGCATGCCGGTCGGAGGCGTCGAAGGCGTCGAAGAGGCGCAACGCGGAATTCAGCATTTCATGCTGCTTGACCCCGAAGATCTTGGTGCAGCCTTCACTGACGAAGAGGAAGCGGAATGAGCCGGATGCGTCCAGTTGCAGGTGAAAGACCATGCCAGGCAGATTGGATGCCAGGGTTCTGAAATGGGCCTCGCTATCCTTGAGCATCTCCAGCGCGGCACGATGATCGGCCCGGTGCCGCGCCTCGCGGACCTCGCGCTCGAGAGCCGGGAGCAGGCGATCAAGTCCGTCGAGCGGGATCGCGTCGCGGGCCCCAGCTTTCATGGCGCGAATTCCCGCGCCATGGTCGGCGGCTTCGGCGATCACGAGTACCGGGAGGTCCAGCGCGAGTTCGTGCACCATCTTCATTACCGAACTGAAGGCGGGTACGCCACTGCCGTGGAAGTAGAGTGCGGCGTCCCACCGATCGGTGTGCAGGGCCGAGCGAAGCTCGGCGGCGCCCGCGACACTCGCCCGGTCCAGCAAGGGTGACGCTGGCCCGAGGCCCTTCGCCACCGCTGCCAGCGCATCCCGATTTCCAGTGATGGCGAGCAACCTCAGCGGAGGTTCTCGTACGGAAGCGATCGGCGTCATCGGAGCTGGGTGGAAAAGCGCAAATTGTACGATGCGCCCTATAATCCTGCTGATTTTGCCGGCATAGCTCAGTTGGTAGAGCAACCGCCTTGTAAGCGGTAGGTCGTCTGTTCGAGTCAGACTGTCGGCACCGGTTCGGCTCCGCCAGATCGCGGAGGAGTTCGAAAGCCGGGTGGCCAAGCTGATGCGCTGAGTGGACTACCCAAAAACGAAAAAGCCAAGGCGTTGCCTTGGCTTTTTCGCGAAGCTTGGTTGCGGGGGAAGGATTTGAACCTTCGACCTTCGGGTTATGAGCCCGACGAGCTGCCAGACTGCTCCACCCCGCGTCAGAGAAAAGCGATTATATGCCACTTTCGGCGGTGCCTGCAACAACATTCTTCGCGAACCGGCGTTACGCAGGTCCGCCGTGCATTTCCGTAGCGACATTGCGGTGCTTGCGCGCGGCGGCGTAAGATAGCCTCCATACGGTACCGTTTGGTAAATCAACAGAAGGGGCTAGGCAATGACCAGTAATGGCGAGGAATCTGCGATTCGCACCCGGGTGTCGGAGAGGCTGGGTATCCGTTATCCGATCGTTCAGGGCGGAATGATGTGGGTCGGACGTGCGGAACTCGCTGCGGCGGTCTCCAATGGAGGCGGTCTCGGCATTCTGACCGCGTTGACCCAACCAAGCCCGGAACAACTGCTCAAGGAAGTCCAGCGCTGCCGGGACATGACGGACAACCCTTTCGGGATCAACCTGACGATCCTGCCCTCGGCCAACCCGCCGCCCTACGAAGCCTATCTCGATGCCATTGTGGCATCCGGGGTCAAGATTCTCGAAACGGCGGGCAGCAACCCCAAGGAATTCATCAGCAAAGCCAAGGCGGCGGGAATCACGATCATCCACAAGTGCACGGCAGTTCGCCACGCCCTGTCCGCCGAACGAAACGGTGTGGATATGATTTCCATCGACGGATTCGAATGTGCCGGGCATCCCGGCGAGGACGACGTTGGCGGATTGGTATTGATTCCTTCGGCCGCCAAGCAGCTCAAGATACCCGTCATTGCGTCCGGTGGCATCGGCGACGGACGCGGGCTGGCCGCCGCGCTGGCGCTTGGCGCGGAAGGGGTGAACATGGGAACGCGCTTCTGCGCCACCAAGGAAGCGCCTTTGCATGAGAACATCAAGAGAATGATGGTCGAGAAGACCGAGCGTGATACCAACCTCATCTTCCGCAGTCTGCGCAACACGGCACGCTGCCTGAAGAATTCGGTGTCGGACGAGGTTGTGGCCATGGAGCGCCGACCGGGCGGCGTCGAATTCAAGGAAATCCATCATCTGGTTGCCGGCGCTCGTGGCCGGGCCGCGCTGGAGTCCGGCGGATGGGAGGATGGACTGATCTGGGGCGGCCAGGTCGTCGGACTGATCGAGGACGTTCCGACTTGCGGTGAACTGATCCAGCGGATGGTGCGCGAGTGCCGCGAGCGGCTCGCGGTTGCGTCCTCGTATGTGGGCCAATAGTTTCGATCGATGGACAGGACCGAACGCTTCTACAAGATCGACCAGTTGCTGAGCGAGCGCCGGGTCGTGCCGTTCTCCTTGCTTGAGGAGAAACTGGGCGTTTCGCGGGCGACCATCAAGCGGGATCTCGAGTATCTGCGCAACCGACTCAATGCGCCGATCATTTGGGATCGCGATCTCGGCGGCTATCGGTTCGGCGAGCCGGAGCGCGGGGGCGGGAAGTATGAGTTGCCGGGGCTCTGGTTCAACGCCTCCGAAATCCATGCGTTGCTGACGATGCGGCATCTGCTCGCCAACCTGGATGCCGGCGGCTTGTTGGGCCCGCATATCGAACCATTGCTGGCACGCCTGAACGGACTGCTCGGTGGCCAAACCCGCGATCAGGACGAGATCAACAAGCGGATACGCATCATTGGGATCGCCGCTCGCTGCATGGCGCTTGAACACTTTTCGGCAATCGGGTCGGCGCTACTGCGTCGTCGCCGAGTCTTCATCAAGTACTACGTGAAGGCGCGTGACGAAGTTACGGAGCGAGAGCTCTCGCCCCAGAGGCTGGTCCATTACCGGGAGAATTGGTATCTCGACGCATGGTGTCATGCTCGCGGGGAACTTCGCAGCTTCTCGCTGGACGCCGTTCGCGAGGCGAGCGTGCTGGAGGTCGCGGCGCAGGATGTGCCCGAGGACACGCTCGACGAGATCCTCGGCGCGGGATATGGCATCTTTTCGGGGCTTGAAGTCGCTTGGGCGCGTCTGCGCTTCACGCGGGAGCGGGCGCGCTGGGTCGCGAACGAACGGTGGCATCCGCTGCAGAGGGGGCGCTACGAACCTGATGGCAGCTATATCCTCGAGCTTCCATATAGTGACCACCGGGAACTCTTGATGGACGTGCTCAGGCACGGCCCGGAAGTGGAAGTCCTCGGCCCTGGTCCTCTAAGAGCGCAGGCAATTGAGGCCCTGAGAGGCGCGCTAAACCGCTACGACCCGACCGAAAAAGAAAAAGATTGAGAAGGGTGTTTACAAACCGAAACTACGTCCCTATAATCTCGTTTCTCTGCTGATTGCAGAGACGGCTCAAGCGAGCCGGGTTCTTTAAAAATTGAACAGCCGATAGGTGTAGGCGCTGACGAAGCCGGAGGCTGGATCGAGTGAGCGACCCGAGATCGAAGGGGAGTTCATAGGCAGCAGAAATGTTGCTTGACCGCGAGGTTGCGATCTCAGCTGAAGCTAAGAGTATTGAACAGCGCTTACACGAAACAGTAGAAGGTTGAACGCAAGTTTGACCTCCGAGATTTCGTTTGAGTGAAATTGCAGAGATTGAACTGAAGAGTTTGATCCTGGCTCAGATTGAACGCTGG